>NZ_JAVRHT010000023.1:0-58459 GCF_031846415.1 Rubrivirga litoralis
AGAGCAGGTAGAGCAGGTAGAGCAGGGGGCGGGGCGGGCATGGAAAGGTTCCGGCCGTTTCCCGCCCCGCCCGGTGGCGCGCGCGGGGCGGGGTGGGCATCTTGCTCTCCCGCTCTCCCGCTCTCCCGCTCTCCCGCTCTCCCGCTCTCCCGCTCTCCACCCCGCCCCCATGACCGACCCCGGCGCGCTCGTCCTGCGCGACACCCTCGACGGCCTCACGCCCGGCCGCATCGCCACTCTGTACCGCCGCGCGCCGCTCCTGCGCAAGACGGACAACCCCGAGGCGCTCCGGCGCTCGTTCGAGAACTCGAGCCTCGTGCTCTCGCTGTGGGAGGCCGACCGGCTCGTCGGGCTCGCCCGCGTGCTCACCGACGGTGAGCAGATGTCGTACCTGTGCGACCTCGCCGTCGAGCCCGACCTCCAGGGCAGCGGCGTGGGCAAGCGCCTCGTGGACGAGGTTCTGGAGCGGTGCAAGGGGACCGAGCTCGTGCTCCGCGACTCGGACATCTCGGCCGGGTTCTACGAACGGCTCGGGTTCGAGCACGTCGAGAACGCGTGGGTGCGGAAGGCATGACCGACGCCGCACTCTGGACCCTCGACGCCGTTCGCAAGACGCGCGCGTCGCTCCTCGACGCCGTCGACGGGCTGCCGCCCGAGGCGTGGCTCGTGGTCCCCGACGGGTTCTCCAACAACGTGCTGTGGAACGTGGGCCACGTCGCCGTCACGGCCGAGCTGCTGACCTACGGGCTCGCCTGCCTCGACCTGCCCGCCCCGCCCGCGGCCGTCGCCGCGTTCCGCAAGGGGACCTCGCCCTCAGACTGGTCCGCCCCGCCCGACATCGGCGCCACGCGCCGCCTGTTCCTCGACGGCGTCGACCGCCTGGAGGCCGACGTCCGGGCGGGGCGGTTCGACGGCGCGCCGTTCCGGTCCTACACGACCACGCCCGGCGTCACGCTCTCGGGTCTGCCCGAGGCGCTCGCGTTCAACGTGTACCACGAGGGGCTCCACGCGGGCACCGTCCTCGCCCTGCGCAAGCACGTCGGCTAGCAGACCGCCCCGCCCGACGTGGGCGGGGCGGGTACGGACGGGCCGGCGGCTCTAGCGGTCGACGGGCGGCTTGAGGAGGCCGTCGCCGATCCGGCCCTTCTTGCCGAAGACGGTGTCGAGCACGCTCTCCTTGGCCAGGAACGCCGTGATGCCGCCGATGAGCAGGTCGCCCAGGAGCCGGCGCGTGGTGGAGAACTTGAAGAGCCCGGTGACCACGCCGAGCGCGGCCCGGAACACCAGTCCGGTCACCTTGAACAGGAGGGGGACGACGAGGAGCGCGCCGAGGAACCCGAGGGCGACTTCGAGGAGGGAGCGGGTGGTAGCGTTCGAGGCCATGACGAGGGAGAGGGGAGAGGGAGCGGTACGTACTCGGGGCGGGGCGGGGCGTTTCCCGGAGGGGGCAAAGCGAGCGGTCGCAGGGCCAAGAAAATGGTCGGGCCGGCGGACCCGGGCGAGCGGACCGGGCGCGGCCACCCCGCCCACGAACGGCGGGCGGGGCGGTCGGCGTCGGCTGTGCCCGCTAGTCGTCTGCGCCCTCCGCGCCCTCCGCCCCGCCCGCGAACTCGTCGGCGAGCGCTGCGAACTCGGCCTCGAACGCCTCGGCGAGGGCGGACGGGTCCGGGGCGTAGGCGGCGTCCGCCCCGACGCCCACGCGGACGGTCCCGTTCATGCTGAAGATGCTGATGCCGAGCCCGATGTCGCCGGCCTGCGGGACCCAGAACATGATGGTCTCGACGGGGACGCCCAGCAGGTGCAGCGTCTCGGTCGGCCCCGGCACGTTCGTCATGACCGCCGAGGCCTTCTCCGAAAACATCTTGACGACCTGCCGGTGCGCCCACCCCGGCGCCCGCCCGATCGTCTGGAGGATGCCGTAGACCACCATGGGCTCGGCCGAGCGCTTGATGGCGTCCATCCGCTCCTTCGTCAGGCGGAGCCGCTCGCGGGCCGAGGCCGTGCCCACGGGGAGGAGCACGAACACGAGCCCGAACGAGTTGCCCAGCTCGTGCGCCCGGTCGAGCGCGCGGACGTTGAAGGGGACGGCCGCCCGGACCTCGACGCCGTCGACCGGCTCGCCCCGCCCGGCGAAGTAGCGCCGGAGGCCGCCGGCCGCCGCCGACATCAGCACGTCGTTGACCTTGGCCCCGAGCGCGTCGCCGACGGCCTTGACGCGGTCGAGCGAGATGGGACCCGTCCACGCCGCCCGCTTCGTCGGCGTCGTGGAGCCCTTGAACACCGTTTCGGAGTCCGGTCGCATGGCGAGGAGGCCGGCGACGGCCTGCGCCCCGGCCCCCGCCGTCTGCACGCGGTCGGCGAGGTGCGACGGGCTCGTGACGAGGTCGAGCACCTCGTGGCCGGCTTCCTTCAGAGTCCCCGCGACGCGCGCGACGGCCGACGCCCGCGGCCGGCGGGGCGGGGCGGCCTCCCCGGCGTGGTGCTCGTCGGCCGCGTGGAGGAGCACGTGCATGAGCGCGATGCCGTCGCCGATCACGTGGTGGAGCCGGCCGATGATCGCGCTGCCCACCGCCCCGCCCGCGGTCTGGACGCCGTGGACGAGGTGGAACGTCCACGGCGGGCAGTCGAAGGCGAGCGGCGTGCTCATGAGCCGGCTCACGAGCGCCTCCAGCCCGGCCTGTCCGCCCGGGGCGGGGAGGCCGACCTCGATCACGTGCCGGTCGAGGTCGAACGCCTCGTCGGGCACCCACGTCGGGCTCGACGAGCCCGGCGCGTCGATCCGCATGCGGAAGCGGTCGAACCCGAGCAGCCGCTCCTCGACCCACCGCCGCAGCGTGTCGACGGACATCTCGGCGCCCAGGCCGAGCACGCCGGTCACGGTCATCGGGTTCGTCGGGCTCTCCATGCGGAGCCAGGCGGCGTCGGCGGTCGAGACGGGGCGCGGGCGCATGGGCGGGGCGGGGGAGGGGCGAATGTTACCGACGGGGCGGGGGAAGCGGCGGGAGCAGGTAGAGCGGTGAGGGCAGGTAGAGCGTCCGCCCGCCCCGCTCGCGTGCGAGGACGGGGTGGGAGCCGCGCGTGGAGGAGCAGAAAGGGACTTGACCCGCCCCGCCCTCGCCGACACGTTGCTCTACCTGCTCTACCTGCTCTACCTGCTCTACCTGCTCTACCTGCTCTACCTGCTCTACCTGCCCGCTACCCCTCCGCCACCGCAAGCTGCCCGCACGCCGCGTCGATGTCCTGGCCCCGGCTCCGCCGCACCGTCACGCGCACGCCCCGCCCGACGAGCGTGCGGATGAAGCCGTCCAGCCGCTCCTCCGACGACGGCGCGAAGTCCGTGCCCTCGACCGGGTTGTACATGATGAGGTTGACCTTCGAGGGCGCCCACGCGGCCACGCGCGCGAGGCGGCGGGCGTCGGCGTCCGAGTCGTTCGTGCCGGCGAACATGCAGTACTCGTACGTCACCGGCCGGCCCGTGCGCGCGTGGTAGTGGCGGACGGCGTCCTCCAGCGCCGAGAGGTCCGTCTTCTCGGAGCGGTTGACGGGCATGATCGCGCTCCGCTGCGGGTCCGTCGGCGCGTGGAGGCTGATGGCGAGGCCCACGGGCGGGGCGGTGCCCTCGGCCTGGTCGTCGGCCAGCTGGCGGATGCGCCGCGCGAGGCCGACGGTCGAGACGGTGATCCGCTTCGGCGAGAGCCCCAGCCCGGAGCAGATGAGGCCGGTGCTGGCGACGACGGCGCGGTAGTTCTGGAGCGGCTCGCCCATGCCCATGTAGACCACGTTCGAGACGCCCCGCCCCCACGTCTCCTGCGCGACGGCCTCCATCGCGTGGACTTGGCCCGCGATCTGGCCCGCCGTCAGGTTCTCCTGGAAGCCCATGAGCCCGGTCGCGCAGAACGTGCACCCCATCGCGCACCCGACCTGCGACGACACGCAGACCGTCAGCCGCCGCGCGCGGCCGTCCGGGTGGAGGTCGGGGATGAGGACGGTCTCGACGTGGCGGCCCGAGGGCAGCCGGAACAGGCTCTTGATGGTCCCGTCGGTCGCCTGCTGCCGGCGGGCCTCGACGAGCGTCCCGATGGCGGCGGCCTCCTCCAGCCGCTCGCGGAAGGCGGCCGGCAGGTCGGTCATGTCGGCGAACGACCGCGCGCCCTTCTCATGGACCCACTTGAACAGCTGCCGCCCGCGGAAGCGCGGCTCGCCCATCTCGACGGCGAGCGCTTCGAGCGCGTCCTGGTCGAGCGCGCGGAGGTCGGGGCGGGGCGAACCTGAGGGGCGGGGCGTAGACATACGCCAAGAAACGACGGCGCCCCCGGCCTCGCCTGCCGCCCCGCCCAACGCGCCGTGAATCCGGGCGGGGCAGGAGCCGCCCCGCCCCGACGCGCCGCCCCGCCCGCCCCGCACTCGGGCGGGGCGGAGAACTCCGGGACAACTCGCCGCCCCGCCCTGGGCGCCGCGGCCCGACGGCGTTGCATGCAACGCCGCTACGCCGGCCGCCCCGCCCACGCCTGGGCGGGGTGGTTCATCTTCTGCCCACTGACATTCGGGCCGTCTTCCGCCCCGCCCAGTTGCGCCGCCCCGCCCCGCCCGCCACCTTCCGTTCCCCGTTCCCCGTTCCCCGTTCCCCGTTCCCCGTTCCCCGTTCCCCGTTCCCCGTTCCCCGTTCCCCGTTCCCCGCGTGACTGACCACGACCTCGACGCCTACGACTTCGCGCTCCCCGACGCCCTCGTCGCGCAGCGCCCGGCCGACCGCCGCGACGGCTCGCGGATGCTCGTGCTCGACCGGGCGACGGGCGCGGTCGCGGACCGCCGCTTTGCCGACCTCCCCGCCCTCGTTCGTCCCGGCGACGCCGTCGTGGTCAACAACACGCGCGTGGTGCCGGCGCGGCTCGTGGGGCGGCGGCCGACGGGCGGCCGCGCCGAGCTGTTCCTGGTCGGGCGGGGCGGCGACGGCACGTGGGAGGCGCTCGCGCGGCCCGGGCGGCGGCTCCGCGAGGGCGCGCGCGTCCTGTTCGACAGCGGCCTCGGCGCCGAGGTCGTGGCGGTCGACGCCGAGACGGGCCGCCGGCGCGTCCGGTTCACGGAGGGCGGGGCGGCGTTCCCCGACGCGGCCGCCGAGGACGCCGCGCTCGACGCCGCCGGCCAGCTCCCGCTGCCCCAGTACGTCGACCGCGAGCCGGACGCGGCCGACCGCGAGCGCTACCAGACCGTGTTCGCGCGCGAGCGCGGGGCGGTCGCGGCGCCGACGGCCGGCCTCCACTTTACGCCGGCCGTGCTCGACCGGCTCCGCGCGGGCGGGGCGGCCGTCCACGAGGTGACGCTGCACGTGGGCTACGGGACGTTCGAGCCGGTCCACGTAGACGACCTCCGTGCGCACCGCGTGGCGGCGGAGACGGTCAGGGTGACGGCGGCGACGGCCGACGCGCTCAACGACGTCCGCGCTGCTGGCGGCCGCGTCTTCGCCGTGGGGACCACGACGGTGCGCGCGCTCGAATCGGCCGCGGGCGCCGACGGCCGCCTCGCCGCCTTTTCCGGGCCGACGGACCTAACGGTCACGCCGGGCTACCGCTTCCGGGCCATCGACGCGCTCCTCACCAACTTCCACCTGCCCCGCTCGTCGCTCCTGGTTCTCACGGCCGCGTTCGGCGGGCGCGAGCACGTGCTCGGAGCCTACCGCCACGCGGTCGAGGAGCGCTACCGCTTCTACTCGTACGGCGACTGCATGGTGGTTCTCTAGCGGCTCGGGTTTGGCGGGGCGGGGCGGGCACCGCGGAGGTGGAGAACCGGGCGCGGTCGAGGGGCATAGGAGGGGGCACGTTCGGCTGGCATCATCGCAGTCGCATCCTTCCCCTTTTTCTCTCCACCCCACTCATGGCAAAGACACGATCCAAAGGAAAGGCCCCCCAATTCAGCTTCGAGACGATTTCCCAGGAAGAGGCGTCCGACCGCAGGAAGCAGCGGGGCACGCGTCGGAGCAAGTATTCCCCCATCGGCGACCAGTTCGAGGACCTCGAAGAGGGCAACGTCCTCGCCTTCAGGGCGTCCAAGAACGAGGTGCAGGGCGTGCGCAACTACATGCGACGCAACTTCGACGGCGAACATCAGGTGAACAGCCGCCGCGTAGACGGGGACACGTTCGAGGTCCACATCTCGCGGACCTAGAGCGAGCGAAGTGCGGGGTACCAAGCCACGCAGCCCGAGAGGCGAGGACCCGCTCCGGGCGGGGCGTTCTCGCCGCCCCGCCCTGCTACGTTTGATGGTTTGTGCACCACCCCGCCCTCACCCTGTCCCTCTCTCAGAGGGAGAGGGGACTTTGTAGCAATGGGGGGGCGGGGTGGAGAGTGGCGCACGGACTCGGGGATCTAGCACGAGCGCGCGGTCAGCGCTGCTGCGCGCCGCACCGTCTCCGTGGTAGCACGGGCCTCTCCGCCGGCGGGGGCGGACCGCGTTCTCCGTCTACGCCGCTTTCGCGGCGCGGTCCGCCTCGCGCTGGAGCCAGAACACGAGCACGTCGTCCTCGAACCGCGGCACCTCGCTCCGCCGGAGCAGCCACGAGAGCAGCGCGTGGACTGGGCGCCCGTTCTCCAGCGCGGCCTGCGCCCCGAGCGCCACCCCGCCCTCGCCGAACATGGCGCCCGAGCGCGCCACCTGCTCGTTGAGCCCGTCGGTGTAGCACAGGAGGGCCGAGCCCGGCGGCAGGTCGAGGGTCCGGTCCTGGTAGACGGCGCCCGGGTCGAGGCCCAGGATGAGGTCCGAGTGCTCGACGATGCCGGGGCCGTCGGGCGAGGCCAGGATGGGCCGGCAGTGGCCGGCGTTCGCGTACGTCACCCGGTCGTGCTCGGGCTCCCAGCGCAGGATGAGCAGCGACGCGAACGTCTCTTCGAGGACCTGGTCGTTGATGAGCGTCTCGTTCACGCGCGTCATGAGCGCCGCCGGGCTCCGCGTCTCGCGGAGCATGACGTGGACCGTCGAGCGGATGTACGAGAGGAAGCTGAAGGCGTAGAACTTGGCCTGGAGCCCTTTGCCCATGATGTCGCCGACCGTGAACAGGTACGACCCGTCCTCGGCGCGCGTCCAGTCGAAGAGGTCGCCGCCGCCGTCCTCCTTGGGGCGCGAAAAGAATACGGCGCGGTAGCCGGGCTCCGAGGGCATGTCGCGGGGGAGGAGCCGGTCCGAGAAGTCGCGGCCGATCTTCGCCGTCAACCGGCTCTGGTAGACCTGGCTCCGCTGGACGATCTGGCCCACGCGCGTGACGAGGTGATCGACGTCGAACGGCTTCGTGAGGTAGTCGTCGACGCCCTTGCGGAGCCCCTGCTGGCGCGCGACGTCGTCGGACTTGGCTGTGAGGAAGATGAACGGGATGGCCTCGGTCGCGGGGTCGGCCTGGAGCGCGGCCAGCAGCGCGAACCCGTCCATGACCGGCATCATGATGTCGGACACGATGAGGTCCGGGGCCTGCTCCTCGACGAGCGCCAGCGCCCGCTCGCCGTTCTCGGCCACGCGGACGTCGAACTGCTTGCCCAGCCGGTACTCGAGCAGCCGCCGGAGCGTCGTGTTGTCCTCGGCGACGAGGACGGAGGGCTTGTTCGTCATGGGGGCGGGGCGGGGGGGAGGCCGTCGGGGGGAGCGCCGTCGCCCCCGGGCGACGGGAGGCGGTCGGCCGCGCGGAACAGGACGTCGAGCGCGCCGCCGGCCCGGCCGCGGACCGTGAACGTGACCCGCTGGTTCACGCCGGGGCGGGCGGGGCGGTACCCGAGGTCCTCGGCGCACGTGATGAGCATGAGCAGCCCGCGCCCGCGCTCCGACGGGGCGGGGCGGTCGAGGGCCTCTCGCTGGCGCGCGAGCTGGTCCGTGAAGTCGAACCCGGCGGACGAGTCCTCGACCGCGCACCGGACGCCGTCGCCGTCGGCCTCGACCGTCAGCCAGACGTCGCGGGAGCCGGGGAACGAGGCGTGCTGGACGAGGTTGGCGACCCACTCGTGGACGGCCAGCCGGAGCACGTCGAGCCCCTCGGCTTCGAGGACCGGGCGGAACGTGTCGGCCTCGGCCCACGCGTCGAACAGGTCGTGGACCTGGTCGATGACGCGGTCGAAGTCGTGGAAGTGGAACGACGGCACGGGCGGGGCGGCTTCAGACGGACCGGCCTCAGGCCGAGCCCGCCGGCTTCTGCGCCGGGGCTTCGGACCGGGCGTCGAGGGCGGCCTCGACGGTCGGGAACTGGCGGAACACCTTGTAGGTCCGCGTCAGCTGAACGACGACCTGGACCGGCCGGCTCACGGCCGCGAACACGACCTGGCCCCCGGCCGGCGTGAGCTGGCGGTACAGCGAGAAGATGACGCCGAGCCCGGTCGAATCGAGGATGCCGGTGCCCGTAAAGTCGAGGACGTAGTAGCGGGTGCCCTGCCGGGCGTGCTCCTGGCAGGCCGCCTTGAACTCGGCGGCGCTGCGGAAGTCGAGCGCCTTCCCGATGCGGACGACGGCCGCCGTGGGGGACGCTTTCTGAAACGTGAAGCTCATGGGGTGTGCCCGGGGGGCGATGGGTGCGCGGGGAGACCATGACGGCCGCGGCGACCGGCTTCCCTGACGAATATCGTACCACCCCGCCCGCGCGGTCCGGCGGCGGCGTCGGGGCGGGGCGGACGCGTACCGACGCGCTCCCCCGGCTCGCTGGGCGGCTGCCTCGGTTCCGAGTTGCGGGAGCGGCCTCCCGCGCAGGGGAGCGGGCGCTTGGGCGCCTCCAGGCGCAGCGGAGGGGGCTCGGGCGGGGCGGAGCGCGAACCCGCCCCGCCCGGCCGTTTCCCCGGAGCCTGCTGCGCTGCCGGCGCCCCGCCGGGCCTACGATCCGTAACCCGCCTGGGGCGATTCGACCGCCCCGCCCACGCGGAGGCGGCGGGTGCGGGCGGCTTGGCGGGACCCTCGCCGCCCGGCGCTCCGCCCACCCCGCCCCGCCCTACCTTCGCGCCGTGCGTCCCCTCCGCCCGTCCCTCGTCGTCCTCGCCGTCGCCGCGCTCGTCGCCGGCGGGTGCACGCGGGCGGCGCCGGACGGGCTCCCGCCGGGGACTGAGATTGAGGACCTCCCGGAGAGCGAGAGCTGGGACGCCTCGCTGCGCTCGAGCGCCGACGGCCGGTCGCGCCTCGAAATCGACGCCCCCTACCTCGCCCGCTACCGGCGCCCCGACACCACGTTCGTCTACCTCGGCCCAGCCCCCGAGGGCACGGGCGGGGCGGGGGCGGCCGGGCGGGGCGGGGCGGTCGACATCGCGGTCTACGACGACGAGGGCGCGCCGCTCGCCGACATCCGCGCCCGCGAGGCGTGGTACTACGAGGGCGACGGCCGCCTCGTGACCGAGGGCGGCGTGCGAACGACGGTCCGCGGCGACGGCGGGGCCGACATCCAGGCCCGCCGGCTCACGCTGGTCGACGACACCGTCGAGGCCGAGGGCGACGTCCGGGCCACGGTCCAGGGCGGGGGCGGACCCGACACGGGCGGGGCCGACGTCGAGGCCGCGCGCCTCACGACGCGGCCGGGCGGCGCGTTCACGGCGTCCGGCGGCACGACGGTCCGGCTGGGCGGCCAGGCCCAGGCGACGGTCCAGGCGCGGACGGTGAGCGGGTCCGGCGGCGGGCGCTACGAAGCGACCGGAAGCGTCCGCGTGGCGGCGTCGGGCGGGCGGACGCTCCAGGCGGGCCGCGTGATCTGGGACGAGGGCGCGGGCCGGTTCCGCGCGCCGGGCGCGTTCTCGTTCGACGGCCCCGGCGAGCGCGTCCGCGGCGTCGGGCTCGTGGCCTCGGCCGACCTCACGCGCTACTCGTTCCGCAACGTGACCGGCGAGATCGAGGTGGCGGAGTGAGGGGGAGAGGGAAGAGGGGAGAGAGACGGGGGCACTCCACCCTGCCCGCCTCGCCTCGGGCGGGGCGGGGTCCGAACCTGGATGATTGGAGTGCGGCGCTCGGTTCCGCCCCGCCCCTACGACGTCCCCTCTCCCCCCGGGAGAGGGACAGGGTGAGGGGCGGCCTGGGGCCGGCTGTTAGTCCAGGCACATGGCTTCCGGCGGCCGCCCCGCCCGGCGCCGCCCGACGCACCCGGCGCGAGACGTGGGGCGGGGCGGCCCTGCTGCTCGCCGTCTTGTGCGCGCTTGTCGCCGCCCCGCCCGCCGAGGCGCAGACGCGGCGCGTCGAGATCCTCGGCGCCGACTACACCGAGGCCAGCGTCGACTCGGCCGGGACCGTCCGGCGGCTCGTCGGCAACGTTCGGCTGCGCCAGGACACGACGCTGCTCTCGGCCCGCCAGGCGACGATCTACGAGGCCCGCGGCGAGACGGCGCTCGACGGCGACGTCCGCATCGTGTCCGGCCGCGACACGCTCACGGCCGAGGCCGTCCGCTACGACTCCAACACGAAGGTGGCCGCCGCGAGCGGGGCGGTCCGCCTGGGCGACGGCGAGTCGGTCCTGCTGGCGCCCGTTGTGACGTACGACAGCCGGGCCGAGGTGTCGGCGTTCTCGGGCGGGGGCACGATCCTCCACCGCGGCGCGCGGCTCACGGCGCCGAGCGGGACCTACAGCTCGGCGAGGCGCGTGGCCGATCTCGACGGGCCGCTCCAGATCGAGGACTCGACGGGCGTGCTGACCGCCGCGCGCGGGACCTATGACGCCGGCGGCCGCCGCGCCGACGTGGCCGGCGACGTCCGCCTCCGGCGCCCCGACGCCCGCCTCTGGGCTGACTCCGTCGTCTACTTCCGGCGCACCGAGCGGGCGCGGGCCTACGGGCACGCCGTCGTCGAGCGGATCGGCGAGGGCGGCACCGACGCCGAGCGCCCCGTGGCCCCGGCCGACTCCAGCCGGCGGACGTTCCTGTTCGGCGAGCGGCTCGTGTTCGACGGCCAGGCCGAAACCGCGAGCGTCCGCGGCACGCCCGAGGAGGCGCCCGGCGCGGCACGCCCCGCTCCCAAGGCCGCCCCGCCCGACAGCCTCGCCACCCCGCCCGGCGACCCCGCCCCGCCCGACAGCCTCGGCGTTCCGTCCGACAGCGCCGCCGCCCCGCCCGACTCTGCCAGCGTGGGCGGGGTGGAGGCGCCGCCCGACAGCCTCGCGGCCCGCCTGCCGCCGCGCCCGGCGCCGCTAGCGGGCGGGGCGGACCCCGCCCGGGACCCGCTCCTCGTCGTGCTCCGCGCCGACTCGACGGGCCGCGTCGTCTCGACGCTCGCGCGCGCGCCGCGGATCGACGCCGCGCGCGTGGTAGCCGGCGCCGACACGCTCCAGACGCTGGCGGCGGCCGGCGGCGTGCGGCTGTGGCAGGCGAAGCTGTCCGCCGTCGCCGACTCCGTCTGGTTCCTCCGCCGCCCCGCCCCCACGGCCCCGCCCGACTCCGCAGGCGACTCCGCGAGCACGGGCGGGGCGGTCGACCGGCTCGGCCTGTTCGGCGCCGCGCGCCCGTCGGTCTGGGCGAGCGGGGCGCAGCTTACCGGCGACAGCCTGCTCGCCGTGGCCCGCGCGGGCGCGCTCGACTCGCTCCGCGTGCTCGGCACGGCCTTCGCCGGCAGCCCCGACTCGACGCTCGGCCGGCTCCAGCAGATCGCCGGCGGCCAGATGCTCGGCCGCTTCGAGGGCGGCGACCTCCGCCTCCTCAGCGTGTGGCCGACGGCGCAGGCCCTCTACCACCGCGCGAGCCCCGAGGGCTTGCTCGCCGGCGCCGACCAGGTCTCGGCCGACAGCCTCGACTTCCGGTTCCGTGACGGCGAGCTCCGCGACCTCTCGGGCTACCGCGGCGTCCAGGGCACGAGCTTCCCCGCCGCCAGCGTGCCGGGTGGCCTCCGCCTGCCCGGCTTCGCCTTCACGCCGGGCGGACCCGATGCGGGCGGGGCGCCCACGCGCGCGTCGGTGCTCGGCGCGGGCTGGGAGGCCGCGTGGCTGGAGGCGAACGGGCCGCCGGCCGCGTGGCTCCGACCGCCCGGCGCCCCGCCCGCCCCGCCCGAGCCCGCCCCGCCCGGCGTCACGCCCGCGACGGCCGCCGTGGGGCGGGGTGGGGGAGGCCCGTGACGGCGCGCCCGTAGCTTCGGCGCATGGAGAGCCCCGCCCCGCCCGCCGCCCCGCCCGCTGTCCAGGCTGGGCCGGACGCGCCCCTCGTGCTCCGCGCCGAGGGGCTGGCCAAGTCCTACCGCCGCCGCCGCGTGGTCGACGGCGTCTCGCTCCGCGTCGAGCAGGGAACGTGCGTGGGACTGCTCGGACCCAACGGGGCCGGCAAGACGACCACGTTCTACATGGTCGTCGGCATGGTCCGCCCCGACGCCGGCGAGGTGTTCCTGGGCCGCGAGGGCGGGGCGGAGCGCCGCATCACGCGGACGCCCATGTACCGCCGCGCGCGGCTCGGCATCGGCTACCTCGCCCAGGAGGCGTCCGTGTTCGGGTCGATGTCGGTCGAGGACAACCTTCGCGCCGTCCTCGACTTCCAGGACATCGGCCGCGACGAGAAGGAGGCCCGCGTCGAGGCGCTCATCGATGAGTTCGGGCTGGGCGTCGTCCGCCGCTCGAAGGGCAACCAGCTCTCGGGCGGCGAGCGCCGGCGGACTGAGATCGCGCGCGCCATCGCCACGCGGCCGCAGTTCATCCTGCTCGACGAGCCGTTCGCCGGCGTCGACCCGATCGCCGTCGAGGACATCATGCGCATCGTGGTCGACCTCCGCGAGCGCGGCATCGGCGTGCTCATCACGGACCACAACGTCCACGAGACGCTGGCGATCACGGACCGTGCGTACCTCCTCTACGACGGCAAGATCTTCGTCGAGGGCACGGCCGAGGAGCTCGCGGCCAACCCCGAGGTCCGGCGCCGGTACCTCGGCGAGAGCTTCACGCTGGAGCGGTACCGCCGCGGCCAGGACCCGCCGCCCGCCCCGGCCGTTTGACGGACCACCCCGCCCGCGCAGCCACCACGATGTCTCACGTCGTCTCGCTCCACGACCTCCCGCCCGCGCTCCGCGGGCTCCTCAACCGCGTCGTTCGCGAGGGCGGGGAGGTGCTCGTCACCGACGGCGAGCGGACGGTCGCCCGGGTGGTCGCGGCCGAGCGGCGGCCGGGGCTGGACGCCGGGCGGCTCCGGGTGTCCGGCGACTTCGACGCGCCCCTCCCGCGCGACGTGCTCGACGGCTTCGAGGCGTGAGGCTCCTCCTCAACACCCACGCCTTTCTCTGGTGGCTGGCCGACGACCGGCGCCCGTCTGCGGAGGCTCGGGCTGCGATTGGCAATCCGGAGAACGTCGTGTTCGTCAGCGCCGCCAGCGCGTGGGAGATCGCCATCAAAGCCGGACTCGGGCGCCTGGACCTGCCGGAGCCCCCCGCACTCCGCGTGCCCGACCGGATCGAGCGGAGCGGGTTTGCAGAGCTCGCGGTCACCGTTCGGCACACGCTCACCGTGGCGGATCTCCCGCACCACCACCGGACCCGTTCGATCGCCTTCTGGTGGCACAGTCGGCCGCCGAGGGCGCTCGCCTCGTCTCCCGTGACCCGCTCCTGCAGGCGTACGACGTCGACCTCCTGTGGTAGCTCGGCTCGTGGCGCCACCTTGGCGAGAGCCTTGCGCTGGAGCGGTGCCGCCGTGGCAAGGCCCCACCGCTCCCCTGACGTGCCGCCCCGCCCTCGGTCGAGGCGCAGAGCGGCCGCCCCGCCAAGCCGGCGTGAACGGGCACCCCCGCCCCGCCCCGCCGCGTACTTTCAGCCACGCCTGAAACCTCTTGCCATGGCCGGCCTCGTCGTCATCCCCGATCCCACCGCCTCCGACGACCGCGTCGAGGCCCTCGTCGACGCCCTCCACGGGTTCGGGTTCGACGTCCACCGGACGGGCGGGGCGGCCGTGGTCCTCGGCGCGATGGGCGTCGACGCCGACTTCGACGTCCGCCACATCAAGGTGCTCCCCGGCGTCCGCGACGTCGTCCGCATCACGAGCCCGTACAAGTTCGCCGCGCGGACGTGGCACCCCGACGACACCGTCGTCGACGTGGACGGGCTCGCCGTGGGCGGGGCGGAGCTCGTCGTCATGGCCGGGCCGTGCTCGGTCGAGGGCGTCGACCAGATCGAGGCGTCGGCGGCGGCCGTCGCCGCGACCGGCGCGCAGATCCTGCGGGGCGGGGCGTTCAAGCCGCGCTCGAGCCCGTACTCGTTCCAGGGCATGGGCGAGGAGGGCCTGCGCATCCTCCGCGAGGCCGGCGACGCGCACGGCCTGAAGGTGGTCACCGAGGTCATGACCGAGCGCCAGATCGACGTCGTGGGCCGCTACGCCCACGTGTTCCAGATCGGCGCCCGGAACATGCAGAACTTCGCGCTCCTCAAGGAGGTCGGGCAGGCCGGGCTCCCGGTCCTCCTCAAGCGCGGCATGTCGGCGACCATCGAGGAGTGGCTGATGTCGGCCGAGTACGTGCTCGCCGAGGGCAACCCGGACGTGATCCTGTGCGAGCGTGGCATCCGCACCTTCGAGACGGCGACGCGCAACACGCTCGACCTCAGCGCCGTGCCCGTCGTGAAGCAGCTCTCGCACCTCCCCATCATCGTCGACCCCAGCCACGGCGTCGGCATCCGCGACAAGATCGGGCCGATGGCGCTGGCTGGCGTCGCGTGCGGGGCCGACGGGCTCATGATCGAGACGCATCCCAACCCGCCCGAGGCGCTCTCCGACGGCCCGCAGTCGCTCTACCTCGACGCCTTCGACGCGCTCATGGGCCGGGTCCGCGCCGTCGGCGCCGCCGTCGGCCGGGACGTCCCCGAGCCCCGCCCCGCCCCGGTCGCCGAGGCCGCGTAGGGTGGGGCCGAGCCCGCCCCGCCCGCCGATGGCTCGGGCGGGGCGGTTCTGCGGCGCGTGCCGTCGGGGCGGGGTGGAGGAGGGCCGCCCCGCCCGCGCGTGCCGTCGGGGTGGAGGGCGCGGCGCTTGCCCGCCTCTTCTCCTCTTCTCGTCCACATCCTCCTTCGCCCCACGTCGGACGTGGCCCCGTTCTTGCTAATGTGGGGGCGGCCCCAGACCTCGACCCTCCTCCCCCCAAATTCTATGTGTGGCATCGTCGGATACATCGGACCCCGCGAAGCGGGCGACCTCCTCGTGAGCGGGCTCCGCCGGCTCGAGTACCGCGGGTACGACTCGGCGGGCGTCGCCGTCGTCAACGGGGCGCTCGACGTGCGCAAAAAGGAGGGCAAGGTCGACGAGCTCGCCAAGCTCCTCGACGCCCGGCCCGTGAGCGGGACCGTCGGCGTCGGCCACACGCGGTGGGCCACGCACGGGCCGCCGAACGACGTCAACGCGCACCCGCACGAGGCGTCGGACGGGTCGTTCGCGATCATCCACAACGGGATCATCGAAAACTACGGGGCCATCAAAAAGCGGCTCATCGAGAAGGGGTACACGTTCGAGTCGGAGACGGACACTGAGGTGCTCGCCCACTTTATCGAGGACGTCCAGAACGAGGCCGACCTGAGCTTCCCCGAGGCCGTCCGCCAGGCGCTGACGCAGGTGGACGGGGCGTACGGGATCGTGGGCATCAGCCGCGACGACCCCGACATGCTCGTCGTCGCCCGCAACGGCTCGCCGCTCCTGCTCGGGATCGGCGACGGCGAATACTTTATCGGCTCCGACGCGAGCCCGTTTATCGAGTACACGCGGAACGTGGTGTACCTCTCGGACGGCGAGATGGCGGTCGTCCGGCGCGACGGCTACAAAGTGTTTCAGATCGACGGGGCGCCGGTCTCGAAGGAGGTCCACGCGCTCGAGTGGGACCTGGAGGAGATCGAGAAGGGCGGCTACGAGCACTTCATGCTCAAGGAGATCATGGAGCAGCCGCACTCGGTCGCCGACGCCATGCGCGGCCGCGTGCACCCCCAGGAGGGGCAGATTCGGCTGGGCGGGCTCCAGAAGGTGCTCCCGCAGCTCGTCGAGGCCGAGCGGATCGTGATCTGCGCGTGCGGGACGAGCTGGCACGCCGGGCTCGCAGGCGAGTACCTCATCGAAGCGCTCGCGCGCGTCCCGGTCGAGGTCGAGTACGCGTCGGAGTTCCGGTACCGGAACCCCGTCCTCACCGAGCGGGACGTGGTCATCGTCATTTCGCAGTCCGGCGAGACGGCCGACACGCTCGCGGCGGTCCGCCAGGCGCAGGGGGCGGGGTGCCTCGCCGTCGGGCTGGTCAACGCGGTCGGGTCGACGATCGCCCGCGAGACGGACGCCGGCGTGTACCTCCACGCCGGGCCAGAGATCGGCGTCGCGTCGACGAAGGCGTTCACGGCGCAGGTGGCGGTGCTGGCCCAGATCGCGCTGCTCCTGGGCGCCGAGCGCGGCGTGCTCTCCCAGGACGAGGTCCGCCGCCACGCCGAGGCGCTCGCCGCCATCCCGGCCCAGATCCAGACGGTCCTCGACGGCGAGGAGCAGATCCGCCGGATGGCCCGCGACTACCGCTACGCCTCGAACTTCCTCTACCTCGGGCGCGGCGCCAACTTCCCGGTCGCGCTCGAAGGCGCGCTCAAGCTCAAGGAGATCTCCTACATCCACGCCGAGGGCTACCCGGCGGCCGAGATGAAGCACGGGCCGATCGCGCTGATCGACCAGTTCATGCCCGTCGTGTTTATCGCCACGCGCGACGCGACCTACGAGAAGGTGGTCTCGAACATCGAGGAGGTCGCCGCCCGCGGCGGGACGGTCATCGCGATCACGGACGAGGGCAACCGCGACCTCGACGCGCTCGCCGAGTACGTGGTCGAGGTGCCCAAGACGATCGATGCGCTGGAGCCGCTCCTGACCGTGATCCCGCTCCAGCTGCTCAGCTACCACATCGCCGTCATGCGCGGGGCCGACGTGGACCAGCCGCGCAACCTCGCTAAGAGCGTGACGGTGGAGTAGCGGGCGGGGCGGGGGAGACGAGCCACCCCGTCCGCCGCGGGCGGACCCAAAGGGCGGGGCGGTGCACGGTGTTTGGGACGGGCGGGGTGGGCGTCGTAGCGTCGCCGGCCTCACACGCCACCCCGCCCATGCGCGCGCTCCTGCTGGTTTTTGCCGTGTTGGTCGTCGGCTGCGACTCGTCGGGCGACGACCTGCTGCCTGTCGAGGGCGGGGTCCTCGTGAGCCTTGCGCCCCTGGTCCTGTACGACGACCTCCCGGTCCCCGAGCCGATCCCTCCGTCGGCCGTCATCGTTCGGACCGTAGAGGAGGCCTACTGCGTCGCAGACGAGCTTGTCGTCGAGACGAGTCCGACCGCGGAGGGCTTATCCATCGAGGTCCTAGATGTCCGCGTCAGCGACCAAGCGTGCCCCCGGATCCGCGTAGCGGCCGACGCAACTCTAGACCTCCCCGACGGCGTGGGAGACGGGTTCGAGATCGCTGTGACGGGGCCGAGGCTGCCCCGCGACGTCTACGTCCTCGTCCTCCGGGGCGGAGCGTACCGGCTGGAGAAAGACGCGGCAAACTGAAGGAAAACGGGGCGGCCACCCCGCCCCGCCCGCGGAGTCGGCGGGGAGGAACGCGCTCGGGCGGGGCGGTAGATTTAGGACCCGCCCCGCCCGGTTCTCGCCACCCGCCCCGCCCCCGCGTTCCGCCCGATGATCAATGCCGACGCCCTCGACGCCCTGCTCGCCCGCTACCAGGAGGTGCTGGCCGAGATGTCGACGCCGGAGGTGGCGAGCGACGTAGCGAAGCTGGCGTCGCTGGGTCGCGAGATGTCGGGCCTGGAGCCGGCCGTGAAGGCGGCGCGCGCGTGGCGCGAGCTGTCGGACGAGGCCGCCGGGCTCCGCGAGATGGCGGCGGCCGAGGAGGGCGAGCTGGCCGAGATGGCCGAGGCCGAGCTCGAAGACGTCGAGGCCCGGCTGGCGACGGCCGAGACGACGCTCGAAGAGGAGCTCGTGCCGAAAGACCCCGAGGACGTCCGCGACGCCATCGTCGAGATCCGGGCGGGGACCGGCGGCGACGAGGCGGCCCTGTTCGCGGGCGACCTGTTCGAGGTCTACCAGAAGTACGCCGCCACCCACAACTGGGGCGTCGAGGTAATGGACACGAGCGAGGGCACAGCCGGCGGGTTCCGCGAGATCACGTTCGCGCTCAAGGGCGCCGACGTGTTCGGGTTCATGAAGTACGAGTCGGGCGTCCACCGCGTCCAGCGCGTGCCGCAGACCGAGAGCCAGGGCCGCATCCACACCTCGGCGGCGACGGTGGCGGTGCTGCCCGAGGCTGAGGAGGTCGACGTCGAGATCCGGGCGCAGGACGTCCGCGTCGACGTGTATCGCTCGTCGGGGCCGGGCGGGCAGTCGGTGAACACGACCGACTCGGCCGTCCGCCTGACGCACGTCCCGACCGGGCTCGTGGTCTCGATCCAGGACGAGAAGAGCCAGATCAAGAACAAGGACAAGGCGTTCCGCGTGCTCCGCAGCCGACTCTACCAGCTCGAGCGCGACCGGGTCGACGCCGAGCGCTCGGCGGCCCGGAAGGAGATGGTGGGCTCAGGCGACCGCTCGGGCAAGATCCGCACGTACAACTGGCCCCAGGGCCGCGTGACGGACCACCGCCTCGAAGGCGACGACAAGAACCACGCGCTCCAGGGTGTCCTCGACGGCGGGCTCGACGAGATCGTCCGGGCGCTCCGCCTCGCCGACCGCGAGGCGCGCATGGCCGAGGCTGCGGGCGGGGCGTAGAGGACCGGGCGCGGGCGGGGCTCCTCCACGCGTCCGCCCCGCCCGAGCGATGGTCGGAGCAGCCTCGGGCGGTTCCGCCCCGCCCAAACGGCCTCTACGACGGCTCCTCTTCCATTGGGAGAGGGAGGTCGCGCAGCGTCGGCGCAGCCAGCATGGGGGCGGGGCGGCTCATGCGGGATCGCTGAGTTCGTGAGGCGCTCGCTACCCCGCCCGGCTTGAAACCCCTCACCCTGTCCCTCTCCCGCTGGGAGAGGGGACCTCGTAGGGCGGGGCGGCGCGAGACGGACGCACAACAAACCGTCAGAACCGGCATCAGGTGGCGCATCAACCGTGCGATCTGCTGGCAGGACTGAGCAGGCCAGTCCGGGGCAGCACCACCCCGCCCAAGCGCCGGCGGGCGGGGCGGCCGCCTCTACCCGTCGCCGCGCAGGCGCGCCAGCGTCTCGGGGTCGAGGAGGTCGGCCAGGCTCGTCGCGCTCGACGCCGGGCCGCTCGGCTTCCCTTTGTCGGGAGGCCCGCCCGAGCCGCCCCGCCCGCGCGAGGCGCCGCCGGACGAGGTCGCCCCGCCCTTCGCCGCCTTGGAGCCCCCGGACCGCTTCCGCTTCCGTTTGGCCGGCCGGGCCTCCGCCGACGCCTCGCCCTGAGACATTTCAGACGGGGCGGGGCGGGGCGTCTCCGTCGACAGGTCGACCGTTTTGCGGACGATCGGACCCGGCCCGAGCGAGGCCGCGGCCGACTTCCGGCGCGGGGGTGCTCCCGCCTTCCCCGTCGAAAAGTCGACGGTCCGCCCCACCTTCACTTCCGGCGCGCCCTCGGGGGCCGGCAGGGGCACGAAGCGGACGGGCTTGGGCGGGGGCTTCGACGGCGCCTTCCCCGTCGAGAGGTCGAGCGGCCGCCCCGCCCGCAGCGCGGGACGGTTGGGCGGAGCGGTGGCGGGGGTCGCGTCGGGCGGAGCGGTCTCCCCGTCCGGGCGGGGCGTGTCGTCGGCCATGTCGGGTCGAGCGGGGCGGGCGGGGCGGCTGAGAAGCTACCGCGCGGTGGCGACGCCGTAGCCGGCGCGTTCGACGGCTGCGACGAGCATGGCCCGCGTCGTGTCGGGCGCGGCGTCGACGACGGCGCGGCTCACCTCGACGTCGCGGACGTCAGCGCCCGGCACGCTCTCCAGCGCGTTGCGGACGGCCGCGACGCAGTGGTCGCAGGACATCCCGTCGATCGTGAGCTCTTCGGTGTGGGAGCGGGGCGGGGCGGACATGGGCGGGGTGGCGGGCGGAGGCCCGTTGTAAGCGGGCGCCGGGCACAGGTTCTGCCGCCCCGCCCGCTACACCTCCACGACGGCCGTGCGGACGGCCGGCGTGGCGTCGGGGTCGGTCCACGCGACGACCACGCCCGGTCCGAGCGCCGCGACGACCGGCACTCCGCTCTCGCGCCCCGCCGGCACCGTCGCCACCGTCTGGGGCGGGGCGGTCACCCCGCCCTCCACGCGGCGGACGCGGACCTCGGCCGCCCCGCCCGTGCGCTCCAGCCACGTCACGGCCGCCGCGCCGTCCGGGAGCAGCGCCACGCCCACGCGGCCGAGCGGGGCGCCGCCGTCGACCTGCGCCGGAGCGCCGAAGGTGGCGCCGCCGTCGTCGGAGAGCGCCACCTGCACGCGCGGCCCGCCCCCGCCCTCGGTGTACCAGGCCAGCGCGACGCGGTCGCCCCGCGCCGCGAGCGCCGGCCCGTTGACCGGGCACCCGTGGATCGTCCACCCGTCGGCGTGGGGGATCTCGGGCTCCGTCCACGCCCCGTCCACGAGGCGGACGACGGCGATATCGCGGACCTCCTCGGGCGAACGGTCGCGGTAGGCCACGACGAGGCCGCTCGGCGTGGCGACGGCGGCGGTCGGGCAGCAGTCGCACGTCCGCGCGTCGAGCTCGGCCGCGTCCGTGATCGCGCCGTCCGGGCCGAGCGCGGCGTAGCGGAGCGTCATGGCGCCGGCGGCGTGATCGTGGCCGCCGCCCTGGTTCCGCCCGTCGAGCCACACCAGCCCGCCCGCCCCGCCCTCGCCGGCGACGACCGAGACGAACCCGTGCTCGGCCGCGACGCCGTCGTCGTGCGGCGTGACCGGCTCGCCCCACGCGCCGCCCCGCCCCTGCCGCACGCGGACGTCGTAGGCGTAGGGCGAGTCGCGCTCGGGGTGCAGGACGAGCGAGTGGGCAACGAGGCCGCCGCCGGGGAGCGCCACGACGCCCGGCGTGTCGGCCCAGTTGACGAACCGGCCCCTCCCGGCGTCGGCCGTCTCCGCTCCGCCCCAGCCGTCGCCGGTCCACCGCGCGTAGCGGAGGGCGGCCGAGTCGCCGCGCGCCTCGGTCCACGACAAGAGCGGGGCGCCGTCGCCGTCCAGGCTCAGCCGCGGGGCGAGGGCGCCGCCGCCGGCCGGCACCGCGCGCTCGCCCGCGACCACGGGCGGGGCGGGCTCCGCCTCCGGCGCGTCGGCCGGCGCGCAGGCTGGGCCGACGAGGAGAGCAGCGAGAACGAGGGCGGCGGTGCGCGCCGAGAGGGAGGGCGTCGGCATGGCGGGCGGGGCGTGGTGGCGGAGGGTAACGCCGCGCGGCGCCCGGCGACCGCCCCGCTCCAAACGACGTGCGCCCGCCCCGACAAGCCGGAGCGGGCGCACGACCGATGTCGGGCGGGGCGGCTACGGCCGCGCGTTGCCCTCGACGTGGGCGTACACGGCCGCCTCCCCGCCCTCGCCGACCACGAGCACGTCGTACGGCTGGCGGAGGTCGCCCTGCTCCATGCCCGGCGAGCCGATGGGCATCCCCGGCACGGCGAGCCCGCGGGCCTCGGGGCGCTCGGCGAGCAGCCGGCGGACGTGCTCGGCCGGCACGTGGCCCTCGACGACGTACCCGTCGACGACGCCCGTGTGGCACGAGGCGAGGTCGCTCGGGACGCCCAGACTGTCCTTGACGGCCGTCAGGTCGGCCACGTCGCGCGACTCAACGCGGAAGCCCTCGCCCTCCATGTACGTCGCCCACGTCTTGCAGCACCCGCACGTCGGGCTCTTGTACACGGTGAGGACCGGGGCGTCGGCGGGCAGGCTCGCGGGGAGCACGGCGGGCGCCGCTTCGGCCGGCTGCTCGGCGGTCATGTCGACCGCGGTCTCGCCCACCTCGCAGGCGGCGAGGGCGAAGACAGCGGCGAGGGCGAGGGGCAGGCGGAACATGCGGGGGCGGGGTGGGGGAGGGGGCAACGGGCGGGGCGGGCGGGTCCTGCCCGCCCCGCCCCGGCGGGCGTCGTCTTGACCGTTCCTGCGCAGTCGAGGAGCCTACTGCTCCGTCCCCGGCGTCAGCGCCTCCTCGACCTCGGTCGTGTTGTCAGCCGTCCCCGTGGTCGGGGCGGGCTGGTCGAGCGGGACCGGCGCGTCCGCCGTGGCCGCAGCCGAGGGGAGCGCCTCGTCGCCCAGGCCGGGCTCCACGACCGGCACATCGACCACGGGCACGTCGGACACGCCGTTGCTGCGGCGGACGTCACCGTAGTAGTCGCCCCGGGGCGTGTGAACGGCCTGGGCGCCGTCGGGGCGTCCTTCCCACGTGCAGCCGGCGAGGGCGGGGAGGGCGAGGGCGGCGGCGAAGGCGAGAACGCGGAGGGTCATGGACGGGGCGGCGGCGGCGGGAGGAAAGCCGTAAACCTGCGAGGGCGGGGTGAGGTCCGCGCCTCACGTGATCTCGACACCTCCCCGCCCGGCGCCCGCGGGGCCGCGGCGGGCGCTCCTTATCATTGCGGACCGCTCCGCCCCGCCCGCCTATGTCCACGCCTCTCCTCCTGCTCGGTGCCGCCGCGCTCCTCGCCGCCGCCGCGCCCGCCGCCCAGACCGCCGAGGTCCTCCCCGCCCTCGACGGCGACCCCGTGGTCCTGGTCGTCCACGGCGGGGCGGGCACGATCACGCGCGCGGCACTCACGGACGACGACGAGGCCGCCATCCGCGCCGTGCTCGAGCAGGCGCTGCGCGCGGGTCACGCCGAAGTCGTCGCCGGCCGCCCCGCCCTTGACGCCGTCACGGCCGCGATCGGGGTCCTGGAGGACGACCCCAACTTCAACGCCGGGCGGGGCGGCGTCTTCGCCGCCGACGGGACCGTCCGCCACGACGCCTCGGTCATGGACGGCGCGACCGGGCTGGCCGGCGCCTCGACCGGGACGATGCACGTCCGCCACCCGATCCGGCTCGCGCGGGCCGTCATGGACGGCTCGCCGCACGTGCTGCTCTCGGCCGAGGGCGCCGAGGAGTTCGCGCTGCAGCAGGGGCTCGAACTCGTCCCCAACACGTTTTTCCACACCGAGCGCCGGCTGGGGTCGCTCCGGGCCGTCCAGGAGCGCGAGCGGTCGGCGTCGGGCGCCGTCATCACCGGGGGCGGGGCGGGGCCGGAGCCCGAGGCGTGGCAGATGCACGGGACCGTCGGGGCCGTGGCGCTCTCCTCCAGCGGCCACCTCGCGGCCGGGACCTCGACCGGCGGCATGACCAACAAGCGGTGGGGCCGCATCGGCGACAGCCCGCTCATCGGCGCCGGCACCTACGCCGACGACGCGACCTGCGGCGTGAGCGCGACCGGCCACGGCGAGTTCTTTATCCGCCTCGGCGTCGCCCGCGACATCGCGGCGCGGATGGCGTACCTCGGCGAGGGCGTCGACGAGGCGGCCACGCACGTGATCCACGACACGCTGGGCGGGGCGGGGGGGACCGGCGGCGTCGTCGCGCTCGACGCCCAGGGGCGCGCGTCCATGCCGTTCAACACCGAGGGCATGTACCGGGGCACGATCACGCGGAGCGGCGTCGTGACGACGGGGATCTACGGCGACGAGTGAGCGCCGCGCCGCCCGACGACCTCCGGCCCGACGACCTCCCGTACGACGCCGTCGCCGCCTCGCAGGCGCTGGCGCGGGCCGACCCCGCGCTCGGCGACGTGATCGCCCGCGTCGGCCCGCCGGTGATCCGGTACCGCCCGGCCGAGACGTTCGACGCCCTGCTCCGGTCGGTCGTCTACCAGCAGCTCTCGGGGAAGGCCGCGGCCACGATCCACGGCCGCGTGCTCGCCGCCTTCGGCGACCCGGCGGACCCGGCCGCGATCGCCGCGGCCCCCGACGACGCGCTCCGCGCCTGCGGCCTGTCGCGGGCCAAGGCGGCCGCGCTGCGCGACCTCGCCGGCCGCCGCCTCGACGGTTCGCTGCCCGACCGCCCCGCCCTCGCCCAGATGCCCGACGCGGACGTCGTCGAGGCGCTCACGGCCGTCCGCGGCGTCGGCCGGTGGACGGCCGAGATGGTCCTCATGTTCACGCTCGGCCGCCCCGACGTCTGGCCGACGGGCGATCTAGGCGTCCGCGAGGGGCACCGGATCGTGAGCGGGGCAGCCGAACGGCCCACGCCCCGCGAGCTGGAGGCGGCCGGCGAGCGCTACCGCCCGTGGCGGAGCGTGGCGGCGTGGTACCTCTGGCGCGCCGTCGACCTGCACCGCGCGGGCGGGGCGGGGTAGGGGCGGGGAGGAGAAGAAGGGTGGAGGAGGGGAGGTGCGGAGGAGACGCGCACCCGCCTCTTCTCGTCCGCTCCTCTTCTCCTCGTCGGGGTTACGTCGCGGGCGGGGCGGGGTCTACCGGGCACCGCCCCGCCCTCTGCGCCCCACGCCGCCCCGCCCGTGTACCGCCCCGCCCTGACCCTGCCGACCCGAGTCGGGTCGGCCGTCGTCCTGCTGCTCGCCCTCGCCCGCCCCGCCCCCGCCCAGGAGGCCGCCGCGTCTGACGGGGCCGAGGTGGGCGGGGCGGCGCTCCACGACGAAGTCGTCGCGTGGCGGACGTACTCGGACGACCGGGCCGCGCGCGTCCGCGTGTTCGCCTCCGGCGACGAGCGCCGGCCGGTCGTGGCCGTCGTCGACGACCGGGCCGCGAATGGCGGGGCCGTCACCGACGAGGCCGCGTTCGTAGCCGACCTCGTCGGGCGCGCGCTCGGGTTCGACCCCGTGGCGGCGACGTTCGTGTTCCGGTTCACGCCGGCCGCCTTCGTCGAGGGCGCCGCCGACGGCGGCAAGACGCTGCTCCTCCAGGCCACCTTCCGCCGGACGGCGAGCGGCGGACTGGGCTCGCCGTCGTGGCGCGTTCTCACGCCCGACCGCCTCGACGCCCTGACCGACCGCGGCCTACGGTAGGTCTCGGCGGGAAAAGGGTTCTGTCGGGAGGTTCCGTAGGCGGCCGTCGGGGAGATTCGAGGCGCGGCGGCGGGACCCGTTTGGGCCGCCGCGCGTAGACGGTTGTCTCAACGACTACCTCCCGGCACCCTCCCCCGGCTCACCGCTCCATGACCACCATCGACGCTCAGACGCTCCGCCTCGACGAGCTTTCCGAAGCCCTTCGCATCTCCCGCCAGACGCTCGTCCGCTGGACTGACCGCGGGCTGATCGACGCCGCCCTCGACTGGGGCGTCTCCGACGCCAACGAAGAAACGCGGCTCATCCAGATCACGCCGTCGACGCGCGACTTCCTGGAGGGCTTCGCCGGCGAGTACCGCGAGGACACGGTGAGCCGGACCGAGGCCCGCCGCCTGCTCAAGCTGATCGACCGGAACCAGGTCCAAAAGCTGATCCGCCAGGGGAGCATCAAGGCCAAGAAGATCAAAGGCGAGACGCGCGTGAGCGTGGGCAGCGTCGAGGACTACCTCATGACGCTGGAGGAGACCGACTAAGGGCGAGGGGTGAGAAAGGACGTGGGATGGGGGGATATTCCGCCGGGGCTTCTGCCCATTCCTCCATCCCTCTCGTCCCGACTCCCCCCCCATGACGCTCACGCTCCCCGACGGCCGCGAGGTGCGGCCGGGCAAGGTCCTCTGCATCGGCCGCAACTACGCCGCCCACGTCCGCGAGATGGGCGACGTGGCCGAGCCGCCCGCCGAGCCCGTCGTCTTCCTCAAGCCTTCGACCGCGCTCGTCGCCGACGGCGGCGAGGTGGTCCTGCCGCGCCAGTCCGACGAGGTCCACCACGAGCTCGAACTCGTCGCCGTCGTCGGGCGGGGCGGCCGGCACATCCGCGAGGCCGACGCGCTCGGGCACGTCGCCGCCTACGCGCTCGGGCTCGACCTGACGGCCCGCGACCTTCAGGCGCAGGCAAAGGCCAACAAGGGGCCGTGGAGCATCGCCAAGGGCTTCGACACGTTCGCCCCGCTCGGCCCGCTCGCCGCGGCCGAGAGCGTGGGCGATCCGGGCACTCTCGAGATCGCACTCTCGGTGGGCGGGGAGGAGCGGCAACGGGGAACGACCGGCCACATGATCCACTCGGTCCCGCGCATCGTGGCCTTCCTGTCGTCCGTGTTCACGCTCGAACCCGGCGACCTAATCTACACGGGCACGCCCGAGGGCGTCGGCCCGGTCCGCGACGGCGACCGGCTGGAGGCGACCGGGACGCGCCTCCCCGCCCTCACGGTCACGGCGCGGCGCGAGGCGGCCGTGTAGGCCCAGGGCGGGGTGGCCCAGGGCGGAGCGGCGTACGAAGGCGGCGGGCGTGCCGTTCGGAGCCCCGCCGCCCCGCCCCGTGGCGCGGCACGTCCGCCGGGGGCTGGCCCGGCGGCTCCCGTCTCCCGCCCCGCCCGTCGCGTGTCCGTGCGCCCCGTTTTCCTCGCCGCCCTGGTGGCGCTCGTCGCGGGCGCCGCCGCCGCGCAGCCGGTCCGCCTGGAGGCGACGGTGGTCGACGCCGAGACGGGCGCCCCGCTGGCCGGCGCGACGGCGCAGGTGGCGGGGCAGGAGGGGGGCGCCTCGGCCGACCGCGACGGCCGCCTGTCGCTCGCGCTGCCCGCCCCGCCCGACACGGTCGTCGTGCGGTTCGTGGGCTACGCGACGGCCCAGGTCGTCGTCACGGCGGACGAAGCCGCCGCCGCCCGCGCCGAGGGCGCAGGCCGCCAGGACGCAAACCGCCAGGACGCAAACCCTCGGGGCGGGGCGGTCCGCCGGACGATCCGCCTGTCGCCGGCCCCGTTCGTGCTCGGCGAGGTGACTGTCACCGACGAGCCGCCCGGCGAGCGCCTGTGGCGGCGGCTCCTGGCGCGGCGCCAGAGCCTCGCGGCCCGGCTCGGCCAGTACGGCGCCGAGGCCTATGGCCGCCTCCTCCTCACGCGCGACGGGCCGACCGACGTCCGCCCGTTCCCGTTCGCGCTGACCGAGACGCTCTCGAACCTGTCGTGGGGGCGGGGCGGCGGGCTCCGTGAGGAGGTCGTCGCGCGGCGGCGGCTGCCCGAGGGCGGCCCGTTCGAGTGGGCGCGGATGAACCCGGTCCCCGACCTCTACTTCGAGGACGCGCTCGCGCTCGATGGCCGGTCCATCCCCTCGATCACGCGGCCCGACGCGCTCCGCTACTACGCCTTCCGCCTGGGCGAGACCGTCGAGGCCGACGGCCGCCGCTACCTCGACCTCGCCGTGATCCCGCGGCGGGGCGGGCTCGTCGCCGGCCGCGTCCGCGTGGTCGACACGCTCCTCGTGATCGCCGAGGCCGACCTCCGCCTCGACGCCGCCCGGACGGCGGCGCCCGTCGACGCGCTCGACGCCTCGTACCGCTGGCGCTACGAGCCGGCCGACGCGGGCGGGGCGCTGGGCGACTCGGCGTGGCTGCCCCGGCGGTTCGAGCGCGAGGGGGCCGTCACCGTCCGCGTCCCCGGCACCCGCGTGCCGACCGTCCGCTTCCAGCAGACGTCGGTGCTCGACCTCGTGCTGCCCGGCGCGCCCGGCGAGGCGGCCGACCTACGCCGCCGGTACCGGAGCCCGCGCGGCGTGTACACGGGTGCCGGCGTCTACCGGGCGGGGCGGCGGGCGCTCCCACTGGACAGCCTCGAGGTGGCCGTCGACACGTCCGACCGCGTCCGCCGGTCGACGCTCGCGGAGCTGCTGCGGCCGCAGGAGGGGATCGGGTTCGGCGGCATCTTCGCCGGCGTGAGCCGCCTGCTGGGCGCCGGCTTCGATGTCGAGGGCGACGACGACGGGTAGGGCGGGGCGGTCGCCTTCGACGGCGAACTCGGCGTGATCGTGGACCCAGATGCCGGGTCGTCCGTTGTGGAAGGCACCCGCACCACACTCTGTCGGCCGATAAGGTGTCCCAGGCGGGTTGGACCACTTTTCGCAGGCCCGGTTCAATGAGCGCTGGCGCGGCGTCGTTGACGCCGCGTTCGCCCGCCGCCCCGCCCTCACCGCTGCCTACGCCCCGCCCGTGCGCGAGATCTTCCGCCAGCTCAACTACCTCCTCTCGGCCCGCGAAAAGCGGAACGGGGGGCTCCTTTTTCTCCTCATGCTGGGCGGGGCATTCTCCGAGGTGGTTGGGGTGGGAGCGATCCCTGCGTTCCTCGCGGTCATCGTGATCCCCGAGAAGATCCTCGAGTACGGTCCAGCCCGCGCGGTCTACGACACCCTTGGCATCGGGTCGTCCCGCGAGATGATCCTGTGGGCGGCGGTCGGGCTGATCATCGTGTTCGTGGTCAAGAACCTGTACCTCACGTTCCTCGCCTACGCAAAGGCACGGTACTCGTCGAACCGACAGGTCGGGGTGTCGAACCGGTTGTTTCGGGCGTATCTGAGCTCGCCGTACACGTTCCACCTCCAGCGGAATACGGCCGAGCTGCTGCGGAACACGAACTCGGAGGCGTCGGCTATCTCGAGCGTCGTCCTGACCCTGTTCATCTTTGGGATGGAAGGGATGGTCCTCGGGCTCATCTTTACCGGCCTGCTCGTCGCCCTCGGCCCGGTCCTCACGCTCGTGACCTTCGCCACATTCGGCGTGCTCACCTACCTGTTTTGGCGGGGGACGCGGACGAAGGTCAAGGAGTTCGCCAAGGAGGAGCAGCGGCACCGGAAGCAATCGGTGATGGCCGTGAACCAGGGGCTCGGCGGGTTCAAAGACGCCCGGGTCCTCGGCCGCGAGGACTACTTTCTCCAGTCGTACCGGGAGAGCACGGTGTTCAAGGCGAAGGCCGCTCAGTACAAAGCGTTCATCCAGGCCACGCCGCGCCTGTTCCTAGAGACCATCGCCATCTCTGCCCTCCTCGGCGTCACGGCGTTCTACGTCATTCAGGGGCAGGACATCGAGCTCGTCGTTCCGACCCTGACCCTGCTCGCGGTCGCCGTCATCCGGCTCATGCCGTCGTTCACGAAGATCGCTGGGGCCGTTAACTCGCTCCAGTGGCAGAAGCGGGCGATGAACGCCGTCTACGGCGACCTCATCGAGCTCGACGCCGTGAAGCCCATCGGGCGGGGCGGGGCGCCGGTCCCGTTCGAGCGCGAGCTCCGCCTGGAGCGGGTGAGCTACCAGTACCCGAATCAGGAGGGGACGGCGCTCGATGACGTGACGCTGACGGTCCCGAAGAACTCCTCCGTCGGGTTCGTCGGGCCGTCGGGGGCGGGCAAGACGACGGTCGTCGACGTGGTCCTCGGGCTCCTCGACCCGACCGCCGGCCGCGTCACGGTCGACGGCGCCGACATGCGCGAGCACATGGCAGGGTGGCAGCGGAAGATCGGGTACATCCCCCAGCAGATCTTCCTCACCGACGACACCGTCCGCCGGAACGTGGCATTCGGCCGTGACGACGCGGAGATCGATGACGCCCAGGTGTGGCGGGCGCTCGAGGCGGCCCAACTCCGCGAGACGGTCGAGGCGCTCCCGGAGGGGCTCGATACCCACGTCGGCGAGCGGGGCGTCCGACTGTCGGGTGGCCAGCGCCAGCGGATCGGGATCGCGCGAGCGCTCTACCATGAGCCTGAGGTCCTCGTCATGGACGAGGCAACGAGCGCGCTCGACAACCAGACCGAGCGGCAGTTCGTCGAGGCCCTCGAAGGGCTCCAGGGCGAGCACACGATGATCGTGATTGCCCACCGGCTGAGCACGGTCCGGGGCTGCGACACCCTGTTCATGCTCGATCAGGGACGCCTCGTGGCCGAGGGCAGCTACGACGACCTCATGTTGACCAGCGAGGTGTTCCGCCGGATGGCAGGTGAGCCCGCCATCGCAGTCCCGGTCGCCGGCTAAATGACCGGCCGAACGCGGGCACGCTGCCACCGCCTAGGACGGAGTGCATCGCAGCCGCGCCGGCCTGCATTCGCGCCGGTGCGCACCCGCGGGCGGGGTGGTTCTGCCGACGGCGTCTGTACCAGACCAAGTGGCTAGCCGCCCCGCTCAGGGCCGTTTTCCCTCCGAGGGAGCGGCGTTCCTGTGTTATGTAAAGACAGGAGCTCAGAAGGGCGGGGTGGTGAGCGCACGAGAGCAGTCTCCCGCCCCGCCGGCGAGGTCGCAGCCCGAACAGGTCACGACCTCGATGTGGCTTCCGCCTCACGCGCAGCTCTCAACGACTTGTATAGGGCGTAGGCCGTAGCCACCATCACGCTGGTGACCACGAGCTCGCCGCCTTCTTCGAAGGCCGACATCACAAACTTGAGCTTGAGGTCCAGCCCGTACTCGTCGACCCAGAAGTTTCCTACTCGGTGGAACGCATCGGCCCCCACGCCGAAGAAGGCGAGGGCGACAACCGCTGCGGCCGTCATCCGCGCGACGTAGCGTGCGCGGGCGTCGCTCCGGGTGTAGGCCACGGCGGCTACAACCATGAGGGGCACGGCCCAGCTGGCCAAAAACACGATCTCACCAAAGTCCCTGGCCCGCATTCCGTACGCGGGCTCCAGCCCGAGGGGGGCGACCAGAACCAGTCCCATGCTCTCGTGGAGTGTGGCCACGTCGTCGATGAGGACGGCGGCAAATAGGGCCGCGAGCGCCGCGAAGACGGGCTGGCGCCGCTCGCGGTACAGCCACACCCCGCCCACGACGATCAGGAGCAGCTTGACGTGCTGGTACCTCTCGCTCAAGTTGGGGTCCTGGTTGAGGCTAAACCACGGGTGCTCCACGAGCCCGGCTTCGTACGCCGCCGCGATCAGGATGACGACCACGTCGACAGCGACGAGAACGGCTAGCAGCGCGTAGTTCGGCCCCAATCGCGCCGGTACAAGGGCACGCGAGGGAGTCGCTGGGTGTGACGGCGTGAGAGTCTGAGAGGGAGGCACGGGAGTGAGTAGCGGGCGGAGCGAGTCTATTGACGATAACGTAATGCCGCCGTCCTGGCCCGCCCCCTGCAATCTAGTCCGGTAGCTCCCGCCCCGCCCTCGTGGCGGGCGGGGGATGCGTGTAAGGGTTTGCCCCGGCGCGGGAGGCGGCCTCGGCTCCACCCCCTGCTTCTAGCACGGCGTCTAGGCTCGCCGCGTGATCGCGCGGAGGGTCGGGCGCCCACCGGGGATGTAGAGCGGGCCGGGCGGGGCGGGTCCTGCGAGGGCCGCCTCGACCCGGCGGCCGAACGCGGCCCCCGAGAGGTGGTTGTCGTAGTACACGGCCGCCGCCGCCGACATCTCGGCGCGCTCCGCCTCGGGCATGGCGAGCGCTCGCTCCACGGCCTCGCGGATGTCGCCGCCTGAGAACAGCACGGCCTCGCGATCGGTTAGGGCCGGGCGCATAAAGTGGCCGTAGCCCGTGACGGGGACGGTCCCGACCGCCATCGCCTCGACGATGTTGTGGGAGTGGGGGATGGCGACGCCGGGGGCGGCGACGAAGAAGGACGCGAGGGCGAGGGCGCGGAGGAACTCTTCGTCAGCGACCCGCCACCCGTCGGTTTGCACGGCTTGGTCGGCGGCCGCACCCGCGGCGATATCGTCGGGAGTTCCCCGGGGGACCCCGCCGACGAGGGGGGCGTCTGCGGGTGCGGGAATGGACTTCATGAGGCCGTCGAGCTTCGCCAGGAGCGGGGCGCGCGGGGTGAGCCTGAACACGTCCACCACGGGACCCGACGAGTAGCTGCCGACCGAGTTGTTGCCCAGGAACAGGACGCCGACCGACCGCGCGCGCGCGCGGAGCGCAGCGAGGTTGGACGGGCGGTGGTCGCCCCGGTCGTACACGAGCGGGTGCATCGTGTAGGGGGCGACGAGGGCGTCCGCGGGGGCGCCGTAGAAGTCGTAGTCGACGGGGAGCACGGCCCGCCAGGGCCGGTTTGGGACGCAGGCGGGGCGGTCCGTGACGTAGAGCGTCCGGGCGGGATCGGCGCCGCGCCCGCGGCCGAGGTGCCCGCCAGGGAGGGTCCGCGTGAGCCGGCCGTACGTGTTCTCGACGTGCCGGTAAGCCGGGCGGGCGCTCGTGTGGACCGCGTAGCCGGCCTCGTGGAACGTGCGGGCGAGGGTGTAGAGGTACCGCTCGATCGATGGCTCGCGGAGGTCAATGACGACGGCGAAGCCGGAGCCCGGCCCGTCGGGCGGGCCGCCGGGGGCGGGGCGGTGGAGCGCTTCGATGAGGGCGCCGCGGGTCCAGGCACGGGCGTAACCGAGGCGGCGGCGGAGAGCAAGAGGCACAGAGAGATCGCGAGAGACAGAGGGCAGCTTGCTCTGTCGAGAAGCTTGGGGAACGAAGTCTACGGTCGCCGTCTGCCATTCGCCCGCTCCTCCACGTTTGACCGCCCCCCTGGTCCCGCCCCCGGCGTGGCCGCTGGATCTCGTCGTAGGCTCTTCGAGGTCGCGGGGGAGGTTTACCTTTCCTCCCGACGTTCCTCAGCGGCCGCAGCCTGAGGCCACCCCGCCCCGCGGTTCCCACCGCTGCTCGTCCACGCCTGCCGTCGCGCGCTCATGAGGATCGCCCTGTTCAGCCCCGCCTCGCGCGATGCCGTCCAAGGCGGGGCGGAGAGCGTGTTCGCCGCCCTCGCGGCCAGCTTCGCGGCAGAGGGCCACGACGTAACTCGGATACATGCGGGGAGAACCTTTCACCGGGACCTCGCCGACGGCGGACCCGTCTGGTCCGTTCCGCTCGAAAGGTCCCGGACATGGCGCGGTCTCGCCCGCCCGCGCTCCGCCACCCGCGTGCCCCTGTCAGCCCTCCGGCTCGCTCGGTGCCTCCGCTCCGCCCGGCCGGATGTCGTCAACGTCCACTTCGTCGACGCGCTCGCGGCGTACGTCTTGGCTCTCCAGCCGCTGTTCGGCTACCGCGTCGTCCTAACGGCTCACGGGAGCGACGTGCTCCGGCCGCGGAGCGAGGTCCACGCAGCGCTCGTGCCCCGGCTGCTCGACCGCGCCGACGCCGTGATCGCCGTCTCCGGCGAGGTCGGAGACCACGTTCGCTCCGTTGCGCCGTCGGCCTGCGTGTCCGTGATCCAGAACGGGGTGGACCTCGCCTTCTGGTCGGGCGGGGCGGGGTGGGAGCCCACGCCGGGGAGGATCGTCCAGGTCGGGACGCTCCGCGCGGTAAAGGGGCAGGACGTCATGCTGCGGGCGCTGGCCCGCCTCCGCGACCGCCTCCCGAGCGCCCGGCTGGACCTGATCGGCGACGGCCCCGCCCGAGACCGCCTCCAGGCGCTGGCAGACGAGCTCGGAGTCGCAGACGCGGTCACGTTCGTGGGTCGCGTGCCCTCGGACGAGATCCGCGAGCGCCTGCGGACGGCGGCAGTGAGCGCGCTCCCGTCACGGAGCGAGGGGCTTCCGCTCACGCTCCTAGAAGCGATGGCCGTGGGGACGCCCGTCGTCGCGTCGGCCGTGGGGGGGATTCCAGAGACGGCCGGTGTGCCCCCGTGCGCCGTGCTCGTTCCTCCCGAGGACCCTGAGCGCCTCGCCTCTGCTCTCCTCTCTGTGTTGACGGACTCAGAGGAAGCTCAGGCGCTCGCGGACCGAGCGGCCGAGCGTGTTGAGGCGTTTTCCTGGTCGAGGGTGGTGCGGGAGACCGAGAATGTGCTCGCGGGCAACTAAACTCAACGCATGAACCGCCCAACCGTCCGCCGGCGGACGGCGTCGTACACGCGGACGGCGAACCCGGGGAGCCCCGGCCGCCGCTGGTACGGGAACTGTTCGAGCTCCGGCCACCCCGCCCCGATCAGGTCGTCGGCGATCCGGCTCTCGAGCCGGTATGCCGCGGGGAGCCGAGCCATCGCGTCGACCACGCGGCGGTCGATGAACGGGACGAGCGGGGTGGCGCCCTGGGCCGTCCCGTAGAGGTGGGGGCCGGCCCAGCACCCGAAGCGGTTTTCCCAGTACGCCTGGGCGAGGAAGGCGAAGGTGTCCGTCCACGTCACGCCGTCGAACCACCGCTGGAGCGCCTCGACCCGCTCGGGCAGCGCCGCGTCCTCGTAGCGATCGAGCATCATCTCGGGCGTGATCGGGGTGTCGGGCGTGAGCACGTACTGCATCCGGTTGCCGCGGGCGATCTCGCCGCCGAACCCGGACAGGAGCGGCCGGCCGGGCGCGAGGTGCTCCCCGACGCCGACGTAGAAGTCCATGGCCTTGCCCCAGTGTCCAGCGTAGCCGGTTCGCACGAGGTACTCCTCCTGCGTGGCCTCGCTCGGCGTCTCGATGGGGATGACGGTGTGGGGCAGCCCCATCTTCCGCGAGATCGCCCGGCCGACGGCGACGTCGGCCCCGGAGCTCGGGTGGGCGAACGTGTACAGGTGGAGCGCGTCGCGGACCTCGCGCGCGCACGCGAGCAGCATGCGCGAGTCCCGGCCCGCCGTGATCCCCATGTGGACCGGCCCCCGCGACGCCGCCGCCCGGATGGTCCGCCGGATCCCGTCGGCGATCTCGCGGACGAGCGCCGGGGTCTCGCTGTCGGGGGCGCAGACCGGCGCCTCATTCCAGTGGTGGCGGACCGCCCCGCCCGCGGCGAGGTCGGCGTAGTGGTTGATGACGAGGCGCTGGACCTCGGGGTCGCTCGTCCGCCCCGCGTAGAAGAACCCGTCCCGCGGGAGGGGCGGGGAGGGGGCGCGGAACGTCCGCTCGTGCGCCCACGCCAGGAGCGTCCCCGTCGAGGCCGCCCCGCCCCATCCATAAACGGCCGCGAGTGTCCCGCCGGGGTCGAGGTAGAGCCGCTCGAACCCGTCGGCGGCGACGACGCAGGCGAACCGCCCCCCGTGGGCGTAGACGGCGTCCTCGACGGCCGTCGCGGTGTCCGGGCGGGGCGGCTCGGGGAGCGTGAGCGGCGTGTCGCGGACGGCCCCGTCCGGCGTGACCGCGAACCCGATGAGGGCGCCGACCGTCCGGCCGTCGGGGTCGAGGACGGAGCACACCGGGAGGTCGGTCGCCAGCGTCCAGCGCCCGACGGCGTACTCGGCCCACCCCTCGGGGACGCGGGAGAGGGCGGTGCCCAGGACGAACTGGCCGGCGTAGAGGCGGGCGGGCGGAGGGAGCATGGGGCGCGGGGTGAGCCCCGTGCTAGCGAATGAGAGAAACGTTACCCGAGCGCCCTCCCCGCCGGACCCTACCATAGGCGCTCTCCCTGGCAATCTACCCACGCGCATGGACCGCCCCGCCCCGACCGTCTCCGTCGTCGTCCCGTGCTACAACGCCGAGAGCACGGTCCGCCGCGCCGTCGCCTCGGCGCTCGCGCAGACCGCCCCGCCCGACGCCGTGGTCTGCGTCGACGACGGGTCCTCGGACGGGACCGTCGGCGTGCTCCGCGAGCTGGCGGCTGAGGACGGGCGCGTCCGCGTGCTGACGGGGCCGAACCGGGGCGCGTGCGCGGCGCGGAACCGGGGGCTCGCCGAGGCGACCGGGACCTACGTTCAGTTCCTCGACGCCGACGACGCGCTCGACGCGGGCAAGTTCGACGCGCAGGTCGAGATCGCCGAGCGCGCCGGCGCCGACTTCGTCGCCGGCGCGAGCCGGTACCAGGCGCCCGGCCGGGAGCCCCGCGTCGACCGCCCGCGCGCGGGGAACCCGTGGGTCCGCCTGATCGAGAAGGAGCTGGGGAACACCGCCGCCAACCTGTGGCGCCGCTCGGCGGTCGAGGCCGTCGGCGGGTGGGACGCGGCGTGGCCGAGCAGCCAGGAGGCCGACCTCATGGCTCGGCTCCTCAAGAATGGGGCGGCCGTAGCCTACGACCTCGAGCCGCGCGCGACGGTCTACGGCCAGGAGGGGTCGATCAGCTTCGCGTTCTCGGGGCCGAACCGGGAGCGCTACGCCCGCGTCCGGGCCGACGCGCTCGCCTTCGCCGAGGCGCAGGGCCTCGTGGGCGGGGCGGACCTCGACGACGCGCGGGAGGCCCTGTTCAACGCCCTCCGCTGGCTCTACCCCTCCAATCCTGAAGCGGCGCTCGAAATCTACCGGCGCGCGCTGCCGGCGCGGTACGTGCCCCCGGTCTCGGCGTTCAACACGAGGCCCTACGTGACGCTGTCCCGGCTCGTCGGGTTCGACCGGGCGGAGCGGCTCCGGCGAGCGCTCGGGCGGGGGGACGGCTAGCCTGTGGGGCGGGGTGGGACTGCACGTCCGGCGACGTCGTGGGGGGCGCGGCCTGGGCCTCACGACCCGCGGACGAGGCGCTTGAGCGGGCCGAGCGTTCCCGTCGCAACGAACAGGGGGCGGACCGCCTTCCACGCCCGCTTGCGGAGAGGGAGAGGGTTGATCGGGACCGACAGGGTCCCGGGCCACATCGCCCGGATCATCTCGCGGTGGAGTCGGTAGGGCGGCTTCCGGTGCTTGGCAGGGACGCCGAGGAGCGTGGAGTAGTACTCTCGGGAGTTGGCGGCGTCGAACGTCTCGTGGTCCAGGTCCCGCTCGAGCTGGTCGGCCGCCTGCCACCGCCCTACCCGCTGCTCAACGTGGAACAGGTTGAGGAGGTCGTACCCGCGCGAGGAGCGGGCAGCGCGGGTGGCCCAGTCGGTGAACTCGCGGATAGCGAAGGGGTTGCCCTTCGTCATCCTCCTCGCCATCGCCCGCGCGAGCTCCTCTGGGGTGCGGTAAGGCTCGGGGTCGCGCCACGGGTGCAGCCACCAGGTGGTCGAGTTGCAGTTGGACTTGACCAGGACGCGGTCGCCCGGGACCGCCTCGTTCATGGAGTACGAGATGGCCCCCCACACGTCGTGTGGAACGGACGTGTTGGACATGTACAGAGACCGGTAGCTGGCGATGGCAGGGTCGTCGGACGTCAAGAAGTCGTTTACGCTGAGGCAGTCGACGACGTGGTGGTCGAGCCCCAGGCTGCCGAGGACTTCCGCCGGCGTCACCACGTCCACGTGCGTCCGGTCGATCTCGTAGTGGACGAACGTGTAGAACGCGACCCGGTCGGTGACCCCGCGGCACGCCGCGAGGAGGAGGCGGCTGTCGACGCCGGCCGTGACCGCGGCCGTGAGCGGGAACCGGCGGGTGGCCCCCGCCACCATCCCGCGCAAGATGGCGGTCCCCCGCTCGACGCCGCTCTTGAGCGTCCGGGGCTCGAGTGGTGCCGTAGGCCAGAAGCGGCGGGGCGCTCCCGTGCCGAGGTCCAGGACGTGGTTCGGGAGGAGCTGTCGGACGCCAGCGTAGCGGGTCCGGTCGCCGGGCCACCAGACCTGGGGCCAACGCTGGAAGTGGTCGGACTCGACGAACTCTGCGACCGCCTCGGGGTCGTCTTCGAGCTCGACGGCGTGCCCGAGGAGCGGAGTGTCCGAGGCGCACCACACCCCGCCCTCTCCGTGGGTGTAGACCACCTGCCGAAGCCCGTGCGCGTCGTGGAAGAGGAGGGCCTCGTCGGCGTCGGTGGCCACGAGCGCCCACCGCCCGCCGAGCGGGTCGGTCTCGGCGAGCACCTCGGCCGCCCGGCCGACCCGTCCGAGCAGGTCGTCGAGGACGTCGGCGTCGTCGCGCTCGGGGTGGTGCGGGTCGATGGCGTAGCCGAGGAGCGTGAGCTCGACGCCGCCCCGCTCGCGCTGCGTGACGGCGAGGTCGGGGTGGGCGTGGAGAATCCGGCCGCCGGCGACCTCGATCCGCTGCCACGCGTCGGGGAGGCCATCGACAGGCCGGGGGCCGAGGAGGAACTGGCGGCGGTAGAGGAGCGGGTGCACGGGGCGGGGCGGGGCGGGGCGGGGCGGGGCGGGGCGGCGGACCAGGGACGAGGCCCGGCCGTGGAGGGTCCGTCAAGATCGGGCTCGGGCTAAGGCTTCACGCCTCCGGCGCGATACAGGGGCCGAACCTGCTCCGGCCTGCCCTCGCGGCATGGTACTATACCCGCCCTTCCGCCCCGCCCGTACACGCCGTCTTGAACTACCGCAGCATCGCCCAGCTCAGCGACCGGGTCCTCGCGTGGTCGCGGTCGCTCCCGCGCGACATCGACCTCGTCGTGGGCATCCCGCGGAGCGGGCTCCTCGTCGCGAACCTCATCGCGGTCTACCGAAACATCCCGCTCGCCGAGCTCGACGGGTTCCTCGACGGGCGTGTCCTCGCGACGGGGTACACGAAGGCCGGAACGCTGAGCTCGAAAGGGGCCGAGGGCGAGGGCGAACGGCGGTTCCTCGACGTTCCCAGGAAGGTCCTCGTCGTCGACGACAGCGTGGGGTCGGGGAGGACCCTGGAGAGGGTCCGCGCCCGCATTGAGGCGGCTGGCCTATCCCACGAGGTCACGTACGGGGCCGTCTACGTCGCGCCCGACCAGGAAGACAGCGTGGACACCTACGCCGAGGTCCTCCACTTTCCGCGGGCGTTCGAGTGGAACGTCCTCAACCACAAGGCGATCATGCACCGGGCGGCCCTCGACATCGACGGCGTCCTCTGCCACGACCCCCAAAAGTCCGAGAACGACGACGGCGAGCGCTACCGCGAGTTTATCCGCACGGCGCGCCCCCTGTTCATCCCCGATCGCAAGGTGGGGTGGCTCGTGACGAGCCGGCTCGAGCGCTACCGGGCCGAGACGGAGGCGTGGCTCCGCGAGCATGGCGTGACGTACGACGAGCTCGTGATGATGCCGTACCCGGACCGCGACACGCGGATGAGGATGAACACGTACGGCGCGCACAAGGCCCAGGTGTACCGCGAGTCCGGCGCCCTCCTCTTTATCGAGAGCGAGCTCCGCCAGGCCGTCGAGATCGCCGAGCTGTCGGGGAAGGACGTCCTGTGCATCGACACGATGCAGATGGTCCGGCCCGGCGGGATCCCTGCGGCCCGCCCCGCCCAGGCGCTCGCCCCGCAGAACCCGAAGGGGCTCGCGCGGCGCGTGGCCCATCAGGTCCTCCCGGAGCCGGCGAAGAGCGCGCTCCGCAAGGCCCGCCGGAACGTTCGCCGCGCCGCCCGCCGGTAAGGGAGGAGGCCAGCCGGAGCGGTCGCCGACCGCCCGTCAACGCTGAACCCCCGCCCCTCCATGAGCGGCTTCCTCTTTAGCCTCCGCCCCCTCCCTCCGGCCGTGCGCGACCACGCGGCGGCCTCGCTCACGTTCGTCGACGGCGACCGCTCGACCCCGTTCGAGAACGGCCCGCTCTCCGCCCTGTCCGTCCGGTCGGACAGCGACGCGCTGTGGGGGCCGGCCAGGGACCCCGCGACCGACGTCCGGGTCTGGCTCGGCGGCCGGGTCGCGCTCGACGAGCCCGAGTGGGCGGCGGCCGAGCGGCTCCCGTACGAGGGCGGGGTGGCGTGCCGCGCGGTGCTCAACGAGTTCCTCCACGCGCCCGAGGCGTTCCCGTCGCGTCAGGGCGGGGCGTTCGCCCTCATCGTCTGGGACCCCCGGGACGAGAGCCTCCACGTGGCCACCGACCGCATGGGGTACGTCCCGGTCTATGCCTGGAGCGTGGCCGACCGCCCCGCCCTCGGGTCCCACCCCGACGTGCTTGCCGCCGCCGTCGGCGCGGCCGACCTCGACCGGACGACGATGGCGGAGGCGCTCGCCTACGGCCGCGGGCTGGCGCCCCACACGTACTACCGAGACGTCCGCGAGCTCGACCCCGGGACGGTCACCGCGTGGCGGGGCGGGGGGGCGCCCCGGACGCGCACCTACTGGCGCCCCCAGTACGCCGCGGACCCAGGGGCGACGGCCGAGGCCCTTGGGGAGGAGCTGGCCGGCGCCATCACGGCGGCCGTCCGCCGCCGGACGCTTCCGCGCCTGGGCCGCCCCGCCCTCATGCTCAGCGGCGGGGCCGACTCCCGCGCCGTCCTCTACGCGGCCCACGACCCGGCCCGGGTGACGAGCGTGACGCTCTACGGCGAGCCCAACGCCGAACTCGACCTGTCGCGGGCGCTGGCCGAGCGGGCGGGGTCGACGCACGTGGCGCTCCGGCGGAGCTTCGAGCACTACGGGCTGGGGGCGGCCGACGCCGTCCGCATCACGGGCGGGATGTGGAACGTGCTCGACGCCCACTACACGGCGCTCATCCCCGAGATCGACGCGCTCGGCGCCGAGACCGTGCTCACGGGCTGCTACGCCGATTACCTGTTCAAGGGGCTCACCTCCGACCGCCGGAAGCGGACGCTCTTCGGCCGGGACCTCCCGCTCTACGAGTTCCGCCCGTACGGGGACCGATGGTACTCGCCGGGGCGGTCCGTCGCGGAGCCGTGGCGGGCCGCGGTCCGCGCGCGGCGAGCGGCGCACTTTTCCGGCCTCGACCGCGACGACGTGTCGGACGCGGGGCGGTGGGCCTACGAGCTCCGCCGGATCCGCCCGGTCGTCCGCGAGGCCGACGCGTCCTCACGCCTGCTCCTCCAACGCGCGCTCCGCTGGGACCCGATCTTCGCCGACCGGGACCTCATCGACCTCTACCAGCGCGTGCCCCCGAGTCTCAAGCTGAACGGGCAGGTATGGGAGCGGGCGGTCGCCCAGATCTGCCACGGCGCCGGCGACGTCGTCGACAACAACACCCAGGTACGGATCGGCGTGTCAGACACCCGCAAGATGCTCGGCTTCCTCTACGGTGTCGCCTACCGAAAAGCGTTCCGCCGAGACATCGACGGGAGCCCGCTCGACGGGACGGCCAGCCGCGGGTCGTGGCCGAACTTCCGCCACTACGTCCGCCGCTCAGACGTGCTCCCCCGTCTCTGGGAGCCCGCCGCGCCCGAGACGAGCGAGGTCCTCGACGACCTGCTCGGCGTCTCCGTCCTCGACCGTCCGCTCCCCGAGTGGTCGGACCGCGCCGGAGAGCACCCGACCCTACGGATCGCCACGCTCAAGCTGTGGCTCGATCAGCACTACGGGGCGTCGGCGTGAGCGACCCCCTCGTCTCCGTGCTCGTCACCGCCTACAACGCCGAGCCGTGGCTCGCCGAGACGCTCGGGTCGGCCCTCGCGCAGACGTACCCGAACGTTGAGGTCGTCGTCGTCGACGACGGGTCGACGGACGGGACGCTCCGCGTCGCGCGGGGCTTCGAGGGGCCGCGCGTACAGGTCGTCGGGCAGGTGAACGCGGGCGCCTGCGCCGCCCGGAACCGCGCCCTCGCCGAGTCGAACGGCGACCTCGTCCAGTACCTCGACGCGGACGACCTGCTGGCCCCGGACAAGATCGAACGCCAGGTGGCCCGGCTCCGCGACGAGCCGGAGGGGACCGTCGCCTCCGGCCCGTGGGCACGCTTCCGCGAGCGACCCGGCGATTTGGGGCGGGGCGGCGAGGCGGGGTGGGAGGACTACGAGCCGGCCGTCGACTTTCTCGTGCAGTCGTGGAGCCCCGGGGGCGGGATGATGCCCAACTTCGGCTGGCTCACGCCCCGCCCGCTCGTCGATGCCGCTGGCCCGTGGGACGAGAGGCTCCGCAAAAACCAGGACGGCGAGTTTTTCGCCCGTGTCCTCGCGCAGGCGGCGAGGGTCGCCTTCTGCCCCGGCGCGTGGGGCTACTACCGCTCCGGGGTCACGACGAGCGTGAGCGCTCGCCGGGGCGCCGACGTGGCGGAGTCGCTGTTCGCGGCGGCCGAAGGGGCATCGCGGGCCGTCCTCGGACGACTCGACACGGACGCCGCCCGCCGCGCCTGCGCGAGCCTGTGGATGGGGGTCGCCTTCCAGACGTACCCCGTGGCCCCCGAGGTCGGCGCCCGCGCCGAGGCCCGCGCCGCGGCCTTGGGCGGGTCGGACGCGGAGCCCGGGGGCGGCCGGGCGTTCCAGGTCGTCCGCGACGCGCTGGGCTGGAAGGCGGCCGTCCGCTTCCAGCACGTGTGGTACCGGCTCCGGTACGGCCGGTGAGCACCGCCCCGCCCCGCCCCGCCCGGATCGGGATCGTCACCGGCGCCCACCTGTGCCGGAACCCCCGCGTGGTCAAAGAGGCTAGCGCGCTCGCCGCGGCCGGGCATGACGTCGTCGTGATCGGCCCGGCCCTCGACGACGCGCTCGCGGCCGAGGACCGCGAAATCGCCGCCGGGGCGGGGTGGCGCCACCGCTACGCCGTCGATGTCCGGGCCGATGCGGGGTGGCGCGGGCAGCGGGCGCGGCTCGTGCGGCGGGCCGGGGTCGAGGCCACACGCCGGCTCGGGATCGAGCGGCCCGAAGCGCTGGGCTACGGGGTCCGGTCGCTCCTCGACGCAGCCCGGGACCTGGGCGCCGACCTCACGATCGGGCACCAGGAGGTCGGGACGTGGGTCTGCGCCCGGCTCGCGCGGGCGGGGCGGCGCGTCGGCGTCGACGTCGAGGACTGGTACTCGCGCCACCCCACGCCGGACCAGCGGGCGGCCGTCCCGCTCGGCCTGCTCCGCGACGCCGAGCGGACCGCGCTGGGCGGGGCGGCCTACGCGACGACGACCTCGCGCGCGCTCGCCGACGCGCTCGCGGAGTCCTACGGCGTCGCCGCCCCGCGCGTCGTCTACAACGCGTTCCCGTGGGCGGACCGGGAGGCCCTCGACGGCCGCGCGCTCGACCGCCCCGCCCCCGATGGCGCCGCCCGGCTCTCGCTCCACTGGGTAAGCCAGACGATCGGCCCCGACCGCGGGCTCGACCTCCTGTTCGACGGGCTCCGCCACGTGCCGACGCCCGTCGACGTCCACCTCCGCGGTGGGCTTCCCGACGCCCACGCCGCGTGGCTCCACGCGGCGTTCCCGTCGGACGTCCACGGCCTCCACGTCCACCCGCTCGTGCCGCCGGGCGAGCTCCTGAGCCGGATCGCGGAGCACGACGTGGGGCTCGCGCTCGAAACGTCGGGCACGGTGAACCACGACCTCACGGTCTCCAACAAGATCCTCCACTACCTCCTCGGCGGCCTCGCTGTCGTGGCGACTCGGACGACGGGGCAGGAGGAGGTGGCGGACCAGGCGCCCGAGGCCGTCACGCTCGTCGGCCAGGGCGACGCCCGTGCGATGGGGGCGGCCATCGCGGCGCTCGCCGCCGACCCCGACCGGCTCCGGCGGTCGAAGGCCGCCGCGCTGGACGCGGCGCGGCGTAGGTTTTGCTGGGAGCGGCAGGCCCCGGCCGTCGTCGAGGCCGCCGCCGTCGCCCTGGCTCACCCCGCCCCCTTGAACCCCCCTCTGTGAAACGGGTCCTCCTGATCTCCCCGCACTTCCCGCCGTCGAACCTGGCGGCCGTCCACCGGGCGCGGCTGTTCGCGCAGCACCTCCCGGCGTTCGGGTGGGAGCCCATCGTCCTCACCGTCCACCACGACGACTACACCGAGGAGCTCGACTGGAACCTCGCCGAGCTCGTCCCCGAGAGCGTCCGCGTCGAGCGGGTCCGGGCCGACCGTGAGCCGGTCCGCATCGGGGGCCGCCGGCTCGTCGGCGACGTCGTGCTCCGGTCGTTCCGGTCGCTGCTCCGGCGGGCGATCGAGGTCGTCGACGCCGAGCCGGTCGACTTCGTCTACGTCCTCATCCCTTCGTTCTACGGCGCGCTCCTCGGGCGGGCCATCCACGAACGGCGGGGAGTCCCGTACGGGATCGACTACATCGACCCCTGGGTGGAGCCGAACGCCTACCCGCTCGGGAGCAAGATGTGGACGACGCAGCGGCTAGCCCGTGTGCTCGAGCCCGTCGCCGTCCGCGACGCCGCGCTTATCACGGGCGTAGCCGAGGGGTACTACGAGGCCGTCCTCGACCGGAACCCCCGCCTCCGCCGCGCGACGACGGCGGCCATGCCGTACGGCGGGGAGGCCCGCGACCACCGGGAGGTCGAGGCGATGGGGATCGAGCCGTGGCTGTTCGAGCGCGACGGCCGGTTCCGGCTCCTCTACGCCGGCGCCCTGCTCCCCCAGGCCGTCGAGCCGCTCCACCGCGTGTGCCGGGCGATCGCGGCGCGGCCCGATCTGTTCGACGACGTCGAGCTGTTCTTCGTCGGGACCGGGTCGTCGCCGGACGACGCCGAGGGCTATCAGGTCCGGCCCGTGGCCGAGCAGTACGGGCTGTGGGGGACCGTCATCAAGGAGCACCCCGCGCGGATCCCCTACCTCGACGTCCTGGCCCACCTCGACGCGACCCGCGGCGTGTTCATCCTGGGCAGCACCGAACCCCACTACACGCCGTCGAAGGTGTACCAGGGCGTACTCTCGGAGCGCCCCGTGCTCGCCGTGCTCCACCAGGCGAGCACGGCCTGCGACGTGATCCGCGGGACGGGGGCGGGGCGGGTGCTCGCGTTCGACGGCGAGGACGGGCTGGACACGATTGAGGACGGCTTCGCCGACGCCTTCGCTGACTTCCGCGCGTTCGCTGACACCTTCCGCCCCGCCGATGTGGACCGGGAGGCGTTCGAGGAGTTCTCGGCCCGCAACGTGACGCGGACGCTCGCCGAAGCCCTCGACCAGGCCGTCGCGTAGGGGGCGCTCACCCCGCCCTTTGCTGCGGGCAGGCGGACCGATCTCGTGCCACCCCGTCTGTCCGTTCGACCCTCGGCGGCGGCGGCCCGGAACGTGCGGACCCGCCCGGCGCGCCCTCGCCGTCTCCTCACGCACGCGGGGCGGGGCGGGGCGTAGCCTGCGCCGCCACCCCGCCCGCCCATGAAGCTCGGCGTCCTTGCCACGCACCCGATCCAGTACCACGCCCCGCTGTACCGGGCGCTGGCGCGGGAGCTCGACCTCCACGTTTACTTCGCCCAGCGCCAGACGGCCCAGGGTCAGGCCGACGCCGGGTTCGGGGTCGCGTTCGAGTGGGACGTCGACCTCCTCGACGGCTACCCCCACACGTTCCTCGAGAACCGGGCGGGGCAGCCGAGCACGGACACCTTCGGGGGGAGCGACACGCCCCAGATCGCCGACGTCATCCGGGCGGGGCGGTTCGACGCCTTCCTGGTCACGGGCTGGAACACCCGGAGCTTCTGGCAGGCCATGACCGCCTGCTGGCGGACTGGGACCCCGCTCCTCGTCCGCGGCGACTCCCAACTCAACACGCCCCGGTCCTGGGCGAAGCGGCTCGCCAAGGAGGCGGCTTACCGCGCGTTCATCCCCCGGTTCGACGGGTACCTCGTCGTCGGCGAGCGGGCGCGGGCGTACTACCTCCACTACGGGGCCGACCCTGCGCGTATGCACTTCGTGCCGCACTTCGTGGACAACGACTTTTTCCGCGCGGGCGCCGAGGCCGCGAACGGCGGGGATCCACTCCGGGCCGAGCTCGGGTACGGCGCCGACGCGCAGATCCTCCTGTTCGTGGGGAAGTTTATCCCGAAAAAGCGGCCGGTCGATGTTGTTCGCGCCGCCGCCGCCCTTCGGGAGCGGGGCGGGAATGCCCACGTGCTCCTGGTTGGGGCCGGCGAGCTCGAGGGCACCCTCCGGGCCGAGGCCGATCGGGCCGGCGTCCCCACGCACTTTGCCGGGTTCAAGAACCAGACGGAACTGCCCGCCTACTACGCGGCCGCCGACGCCCTCGTGCTCCCGTCGGATGGGGGCGAGACGTGGGGGCTCGTCGTCAACGAGGCGATGGCGTGCGGGACGCCGGCGGCCGTCTCCGACGCCGTCGGCTGCGCGCCCGACCTGATCGACGAGGGCGCGACGGGGGCTACCTACTCCATTGAGGGCGGGGTGGCCGCACTCGCCGACGCGTTGGAACGGCTCTTGCCGCTCGCCGGGGAGCCCACGACGCGCCGGGCGCTCGACCAGAAGATGGAGATCTACTCGCTCGACCAGGCCGTCCGCGGGACCGTCGAGGCCGTCCTCGCCGTCTCCGCAGGCCGCTCACGCTCCCGATGACGACGAAACACGCGACCCCGCCCCGCCCCGCCCCGCCCGACCTCGACGGGACGCGCGTCCTCGTCACGCTGGGCGGCATCCCGCTGTGGGGGCAGGAGCGGGGCAACATTCAGGTGTTCGAGGCCCTCCGCGACGTGGGCGTCGACGCCCTGTTCGCGACGCACCACAGCTACGGCCACGAGTCGATCCAGCCGGCCCTCGACGGCCTGGGCCTGGGGTGGACGACGGCGTTCTACCCCGGGCGCTGGGTGCGGGGGAAGGGGGCGGGGTGGCTGGCCGGGCGGTTCCGCGAGGCCCTCCAGAGCAACCGCGACCTTCTCCGCGCGGCCCGCGCGTACCGCCCGACGCACGTCCACACGATGAACGAGCGGTACGCCGTCGACTTTCTCCCGGCGTTCAAGCTCCTCCGCGTCCCCGTCGTTTACCGCGCGGGCGACGCCCCGAGCCAGCACCGCCGAATCTTCCGGTTCGCGTGGCGGCGCCTGATCGCCCCGAGCGTGAGCCGGTTCGTCGCGATCTCCGGGTTCGTCCGCGATGCGCTCGTCGAGGCCGGCGTCCCGCCCGAGAAGATCACCGTCATCTACAACTACCCCCCCGAGCGGCCGCCCCGCCCCGAGGGGAGCGACCTCCCCGCCGACGTGACGGCCCCATACTCCGGCCGCACGGTCGCCTACGTCGGTCAGATCACGGCGGACAAGGGCGTCGACGTCTTGGTGGACGCCGCGCTCGCGCTGTGCGCCGAGCGCGATGACGTCCGGTTCCTCCTCGCGGGCAACTACTCCTGGAAGAACCCGTTCGCCGATGCGCTCCGGGACCGCGTCGAGGCCGCCGGCCTGTCGGACCGCGTCCGGTTCCTCGGGTCGGTCGCCGACGTGCCCGGCCTCCTCGCCCTCGCCGACGTCCACACGGCCCCTTCGGTGTGGGAGGAGCCCCTGGGCAACGTGGTCGTCGAGGCCAAGCGGGCCGGCGTCCCGAGCGTCGTGTTCCCGTCGGGAGGAATCCCCGAGCTCGTCGTCGAGGACGGCCGCGACGCCGTCCTGTGCCGCGACAAGACGCCCGAGGCGCTCACTAACGGCCTCCGCCACTTTCTCGACCTTCCCGCCGACGCTCTCGCCGACGCGGGCGGGGCGGCCCGCGCGTCGCTCGAGGCACTGGGCATCACGCGCGAGGCGTTCACCCGCGCCTGGGCTGGCGTGTTCGCCCAGACCTGACCCCTCTCCGCTATGCCCCTCAGCCCCGCCGCCGTGGCCCCGGCCCCGGCCGCCGATCACTCCGGGACCTCCCGAGGCCTCGGCCTCTCGCCCGAGGTCATCGGGCTATTCCTCGCGCTGTCGCTCCTCGGGTTCGCTACGGCGAACCCGCTCCTGACGGTGGCATCGGTCGCGCTCCTCCCGTTCCTCATTGCCCTCACGTGGGTCCCGGGCGAGCCGCCTGTGCTCGCATTCGCCGTCTCGTTCCAGTGGCTCCAGGCGACGATGCGCGTGTTCCACGCCAACATCGTCGGTGCAGACGTGGACGACCTGGTCTCTTACCCCCAGCTCGGGGTGTTCGCCGATGTAGAAACGGCCATATGGCTCACTTTGGCCGGAATCCTCGTCCTCGCCATCGGGATACGGATCGCCACCTGGACCTTGCCCCCTCCCAAGATGGCGGCCGTGCTCCGCGAGGCCGAGGCGTTCTCGATCTCGCGGGCCTTCTGGCTCTACCTCGGCACCACGTTCACGGTGACCGCCCTCGTGGGGTCTGTGGGGTTCATGAGCGGGCTCAAGCAGATCCTGTTCGCCGTCGAGGAGCTCAAGTGGGCGACGTACTTCTTCCTCGGCTACATCGTCCTCGTTCGACGCGAGGGGTACGGCTATTTCCTTGCGGCGTTTGCCATCGAGTTCATCTCAGGGATCGGGTTCTTCTCCGGCTTTAAAGAGGTCATCTTCATCACAGTCGTCACGTACTTCGCCGTGCGAAGCCGGGTGACGATGGGGACCGTCGCCGGGGCCATCGTTCTCGCCTTGGCCTTGGGCGTCCTGGGGTCGGCGTGGACGGTCGTGAAGCCGGAGTACCGGGCGACGATCTCGGGCGGCAATACGAACCGCCAGGGGTCCGTCGTGGACCAGGAGGCGCAGGTGTCGATCCTCGTTGGCTTGGTCTCCGATCTGAGTCGGGAGGACCTCGTGGAGGGAATTGAGCCGCTCGCCGAGCGGGTCGCCTACGTCGACTTTTTCGGCTACGCCCTCGGCTACGTCCCGACGGTCGTCCCGCACGAAGATGGGGCGTTGTGGGGCGCGGCGTTTAAGCACGTGGCGACTCCTCGAATCTTTTTCCCGGACAAGCCCCCTCTCATCTCGGACTCCGAGGTCACGAACCGCTACACGGGCCTGGGCGTGGCCGGGGAAGCGCAGGGCACGTCGTTCAGCATCGGGCACATCGGGGAGAGCTACATCGATTTCGGAGCGCTCTGGATGTTCGTCCCGATCTTCCTCATCGGCATCGGGCGGGGGCTCCTCTACCGCTTCTTCCTCCGACGAGGCGACATCCGCCTCATGGGGTACGCCTTCACGATTGCGGTCTTTTGGAGCGGGTACCACCTCGAGGTGTCGACGGCGAAGCTCCTGGGCGGCACCCTCATGCGGTTCATCGTGCTCGCGCTGGTGTTCCGGTTCGTGGCCCCCACCATCGCACGGTGGCTCCGGCGCGACGACGTCGGTGAGGCCGAAGACGAGGCCGTCTCGCTCCCCGTGCGTCGGGCGTGGGCGTAGCGCGCGCGATGAGCTCCGGCCCCATCCGCGCCGTCCACGCCGTCGGCGACCTGTGGGTCTCGTCGGGCGGCCCGAGCCGGAGCGTGACGGCCGTGTGCGACGCGCTCGCGCGGGGCGGGGCGGCGGTCGACCTCGTGACGTCGTGGCCCGACCCGGCCGTCCCTATCGTGCGCCCGGCCGAAGCCGGCGTCCGCCTCCTCGCCGTGGCCGACGGCGCGCGGAGCGGCCTATGGCAGGGGGCGCGGTCCGCGTTCGGGCGGGCCGTCGCGGAGGCCGCCGCCCCGCCCGGGGTGGCCGTCGTCCACGACCACGGCCTGTGGCTCCCGACGAACCGGGCGGCCGCGCTGGCGGCCCGGGCGGCGGGGCGGCCGTTCGTGGTGAGCCCGAAGGGGATGCTCTCGGACCGGGCGCTCCGCGTGAAGCGGGCGAAAAAGCGCCTCGCGTGGCACCTCTACCAGCGCCGCGTGCTCGGGCTCGTCGACGCTTTCCAGGCGACGTCCGAGGCCGAGGCCGCCGACGTCCGCCGAGCCGGGTTCCGCCAGCCCGTCGCCGTGATCCCACACGGCGTGGCCGTGCCTCCGAGCGCCTCGCCCCGCCCCGCCCGGGCGGGGCGGCGGACGGCCCTATTCCTCTCGCGCGTCCACCCGATCAAGGGGCTCCCCGACCTCGTTGAAGCCTGGGACCGCGTGCGGCCCGATGCGTGGCGGCTCGTCGTCGCCGGCCCGGACGAGGAGGGCCACCGCGCCGCGCTCGAACGCCAGGTGGCGGCGGCTGGCCTGGGCGGGGCGGTCTCGTTCGCCGGCCCGGTCGAGGAGGCGGCTAAGTGGGACCTCTACCGTGAGGCCGACCTGTTCGTGCTCCCCACGCACAGCGAGAACTTCGGGATTGTCGTGGCCGAGGCGCTCGCGGCGGGCCTCCCGGTCCTGACCACGAAAGGCGCTCCCTGGCAGGCGCTCGAGACCGAGCGCTGCGGGTGGTGGACGGACGTCGGCGCCGAGCCCGTCGCCGCCGCGCTCCGCGAGGCGACGGCCGCCCCGCCCGAGGCGCTCCGCGCAATGGGGGAGAGGGGCCGGGCGTATGTGGCAGGCCATCTCTCGTGGGACCGAGCGGCGGCCGAGCACCTGGCCCTGTACCAGTGGCTGCTGGGCGGGGGGCCTCGTCCTAACTCCGTCGTCTAGGGCGGACCCGGCGCCCGCGTCGGAGGTCGTCAGGAGCGGGCGCCGACCTGTCGGCGGGCCGCCTCTCGGCTGCAAAGACGTGCGCGGGCGGGGTGGCCCGGAGTTTGGTAGGGCCGAGGCAGAAGTCACGGGCGCTTGGCGAGACCCCGCCGATCCCGCCCCGCCCCACCAGTAAGTTGGCAGCGGCCCACCGCCCCGCCCTTCCCGACCGCCCCGCCCTCATGTACGTCCTCGGCATCAACGCCTACCACGGCGACGTCGCCGCCGTCCTCCTCCGCAACGGCGCCGTTGTGGCCGCCCTCGAAGAGGAGCGGTTTACGCGCATCAAGCACTACGCCGGCTTCCCGACCCAGTCGATCCAGCGGTGCCTCGAGATGGCCGGCATCGACGGGGCGCAGGTCGCGCACGTCGCCATCAGCCGCGACCCGAAGGCGAACCTCCCGCAGAAGGCGCTGTTCGCGCTGAAAAAGCGGCCGTCGCCGAAGCTCGTCCTCGACCGGCTCCGCAACCAGCGGGCCGTCCGCGATGTCGAGGGGCCGCTCGCCGAGGCGCTCGGCGTGAGCCCCGACGCGCTCCCCCCGGTCCACAACGTCGAGCACCACCCCGCCCACCTCGCGAGCGCCTTTTTCTGCTCGCCCTTCGACGAGGCCGCCGTCGCGGCCATCGACGGCTTCGGCGACTTTGTCTCGACGTCGCTCGCCACCGGCCGGGGCAACCACCTCGACGTCTTCGACCGGACGTACTTCCCGCACTCGCTCGGGATGCTGTACACGGCCGTTACGCAGCACCTCGGGTTCCTGCACTACGGCGACGAGTTCAAGGTGATGGGGCTCGCGCCGTACGGGAATCCGACGCGCGTCGACGAGGTCCGCCAGCTCGTCAACCTCGTGCGGGGCGGGACCTTCGAGCTCAACCTCGACTACTTCCGCCACTGGTCCGACGGCGTCGAGATGGAGTGGGACGAGGGCTACCCCTCGCTCGGCCGCGTCTACGCCGACGCGATGTGCGACGTGCTCGGCCCCGCCCGCGACCCCGACGAGGAGCTCACGCAGCACCACGAGGACCTGGCCCACTCGCTCCAGGTCGTCTACGAGGAGGCCGCCTTCCACATCCTCCGCGGCCTCTACGGGCGGACCGGCATGCGCAAGCTCTGCCTCGCGGGCGGCTGCGGGATGAACAGCGTGGCGAACGGGAAAATCCGGGACAACACGCCGTTCGACGAGGTCTACATCCAGCCGGCCGCCGGCGACAACGGGACCGCCCTCGGCGCCGCGCTCTGGATGTGGCACCAGGAGCTGGGCAACCCGCGCCGGTTCGTCATGGAGCACGCCTACTGGGGGACCGAGTACCCCGACGCCGACGTCGAGGCCATCCTCGACGCCGCCGTCCCCGGCCGCTCCGACGACGACTGGCGCTACACGGCCACCACCTACAACTCGCCCGAGGAGACCGTCGAGGCGACGGCCGACCTACTCGCCGACGGCAACGTGATCGGCTGGTTCCAGGGCCGCATGGAGTGGGGGAGCCGCGCGCTCGGCAACCGCTCGATCCTCGCCGACCCGAGCCGCGCCGACATGCGCGACCTCATCAACCTCAAGATCAAGTTCCGCGAGCGGTTCCGGCCGTTCGCCCCGTCGATCCTGGAGGAGCGCCTGGAGGACTACTTCGTCGACCCCGCCCCGGACCCGTTCATGCAGCAGGTCTACCCCGTCGAGCCCGACAAGCGCGAGGGGCTCCCGGCCATCACGCACGTCGACGGCTCGGGCCGCCTCCAGACGGTCGCCGCGGACGAGAACCCGCTCTACCACCAACTGATCGGCGCCTTCGCTGAGCGGACCGGGACGCCCATCCTGCTCAACACGTCGTTCAACGAGAACGAGCCCATCGTCGACACGCCCGAGCAGGCGTTCGCCTGCTTCCACCGGACGCGCATGGACGCCGTCGTGATCGGCAACACGGTCGTCCAGCGCGTGCCCATCGAGGAGCCGGCCGTCGCCGGGTCGTGACGGCCCCCGCCCCGCCCGCCCCCACCCCGAGCCCTATGGCCCCGCCCCGCCCCGCCGCCAAGATCAAGGGGAAGACGCCCCCGCAGATGTTCGAGAGCGTGGGCGCCTTCGAGCGAGCCCACAGGCCGCAAGACGCCACCCCGCCGGGCGGGGCGGTCGACTTTTTTGTGGTCCCCCGGTTCCACGCCTGCATTCAGACCACCCCGTCGGCCGTCGACTTCTACTTCGACGTGCTCCACCCGCGGCAGAGCTGGCGGACGCTCGCCATCCGAACGGTCTTCAAGGCGGCCATTTCGAGCCGAGTCGTCCGGGGCGGGTTAGTTCGGGCTGGACTCCTCCACAGTGTGTACGCCGCCCCGCCCGTCCCCAATGTGCGGTGGGCGGACTTCGAGGTGCTTCTCGGAGAGTGGCAGTTTTCGGGCGCCTTCTGCGACCGGCTCGGAACCGTCTCCCACGTCTTGACGCACGACCGGAACGCCGACCGCCTGCGGAACGAGGTCGACGCGCGCCGCGAGCTCGCTGGCGTCGTCAGCCTCCCTCGCCTCCACGCGGCCTCGCTGGACGGGGACGCTAGGGGATGGATCGAGGACGTCGTGTACGAGTCGCCTCCGGCCGACGACCGCCCGCTCGACTGGGCGCAGCGTGCGATGCTCCGGGCCTACGACGCCACACGGGAGACGGCTCGAGTGGGCGAGTACCTCGACCGGCTCCAGGCGGAGACCGACGAGCGGTACGCGGCCGCCCCGCCCGAGGTGAAGCGGTCGGTCGACGCGCTCCTCGACCTCGCGCGCCGCTCGGCGGACGAGGCCGGCGTTCGGGAGCTCGCGCTCGCGCGGTGCCACGGCGACCTCAACTGGATGCAGATGGTCGGCCCGCTCGACGCCCCGGTGCTCATCGACTGGAGCGAGTCCGAGGTGTGCTCCGTGTTCCACGACCTCGTCTACAGCTCGATCCGGTACGGCCGCTGGCGGAACTACCCCGCCAAGGACTACCCCGACATGTACGCGGTCCTCCGGGACGCCCTCCGCGACGAGATGGCCGGCGTCCCGGGCATCTTCGCCTCCGCCCTCGTGCTCGCCGAGGTCGGTGTCAAGCAGCACGTCGACCACGTCCGTGAGCTGGGGTCGTGGGGGGCGTGGCGGAACCACGTGCGCGAGCTGTTCGACTCGATCGGCGAGCCCGAGCGGCTCGACGTGCCTGGGGGCGCGCGCGTAGAGACGAGCCTCCGACGCGCCGTCTGAGGCCCGCCCCGCCCGCCACCCCGCCCTCACAGACGCCGGGGCGGGGTGGTTTGCGGCGGAACAGGGCGGCCGGCGTGAGGCTCAAGCTCCTGGAACAGGTACCACCCCCCGACTGACCCGATTCTCCTCATGCTCCCTGATGCCCCGGCGGTCTCCGTCGTCGTCACCTGCTCCGGATCGCGCGCGCGCGTCGAGAGGACGGTCCAGTCGGTCCTAAGTCAGACCTACGCCCCCACGGAGGTCCTCTGCGTGAGCGTTGGGCCAGACGGCGAGTGCCCCGCTCTAGACGCCCTTCCGGCCGAGCACGCGGTATGGTGGAGGGTGGTGGGGGAGGGGGCGGCGGTAAGCGACTCCCGCGCCGTCGGCTTCGGCGAGGCGCGTGGCGACTACGTCCAGTTCCTCGACGCGGGGGACGTGATCGAACCGGACAAGCTGGCCCGCCAGGTCGAGGCGGCCCAGGAGACGGGGGCCGATCTCGTCGCGGGGAGCTACCGCCACGTGTCGAGCGGCGGCAAGGCGGCGCACAGGCGGGCGGGCGGCGAGCCCCCGTGGCTCGCCCTCTTCCACGACCGCCTCGGTTCCACGGCGTCCAACCTGTGGCGTCGGGAGGCCGTGCGCTCGGCCGACGCGGTTCCGGCGCCCCGGTCGCGGGACGCCTGGGTGCGGATGCTTACGGCCGGCGCGGTCGTGGCGTACGCCGACGAGGAGCAGACGACGGTGTACGCCTGGTCGAACACTGAGGCGGAGCGCGCAGCGCTAGAGCGGGACGTGCGCGAGCTGACCGCTGCGCTCAACCACTGCCGGACCCACGGGATCCTCAGCCCGGAAGAGACCGAAGCCGCTCGCGAGGCCGTATTCGCCCACGTCCGCCGGCTCGCCGACGTGGACTTCTCCGCCGGCACGGCCGCGTACCGCCGAGCGTTCCCGGACGGCTACGTGCCGTCCGTGTCCAAGGCCAACACCTGGTCGTACGTCGCCGTGCTCAAGGCGGCGGGGTTCGGGGCCGCCGAGCGCCTCCGGCGGGTCAAGCCCGTGCTCGACCGCGAGGTCACGGGCCGGTACCGGAGCCTGGCCAGCCTCGAAAAGGCGTGGCGGCGGTACTCGGGCGAGAGGCCGTCGAAGGCGCAGTCCTGGGCGCGCACGGCCCGCGTCCTGGCCGCCCCCGAGAAGGTCCTCCTGTTCTACCCCGAGGTGCCCCGGCCGTACGCTGTGCTGTACAAGCTCGCCGTCCTCGCGGGGTACCGGATGACCTCGGACCCCGAAGGCCCGTGCGACGCCGTCTTCCTCTGGGACGACGAGACCCGGTCCGCCGTCGGCCCCTTCCGCAACGACGAAGCCGCGATCAACCTCCGCTGCACGGACATCAGCAAAGAGCACGTATCGGCGGTTTTCGAGGGCGCTTTCGGGTACCCGGTCGAGGTGGACCCGACGACGTACGAGGGGCGCGTCGTGAAAAAGTCGGACGAGAATGCGACCCACGACGGCGAGGTCATCGACTGCCCCATCTCGGCGGACCTCGTGTTTCCGGGGTACGTGTACCAGAAGGCCATCGACAACCGGCGGGACGACGCCGAGGGGTTCTACGAGTACCGGGTCCCCGTCTTCCGCGGGGGGGCTCCGGTGGTCTACGTCAAGTACAGGCCGGTCGGCGCCCGGTTCAAGGCGTTCGACGGCGCTGAGGTCGTCGCCCCCGAGTCCGTCTTTAGTGAGGAGGAGCGGAGCCAGATCGTGGCCTTTACCCAGGCCCTCGACATGGAGTACGGCGAGCTCGACGTCCTCCGCGACCGGGCCGACGGACGGATCTACGTGGTCGACGCCAACAAGACGCCGAGCGGCCCGTCGCGCGGGTTCGATCTGGAGCAGAGCGTTAAGGCGCTGCACGCGCTGCTGCCGGCGTTCGAGGCTCTCATTGCGGAGTCGGCGCGGAGGCTCCCTCGGGCCGCGAAACCAGGCGGACAGGCGCGTCGGCAGAACGGCCCGCTCGCGCGAGTTCTCTCGGGTGTGCAGGGGGCGGTGGGGGCGGGGCGGCGACCGTAGCGGGGCCGGACCGCCCCGCCCGCGGGGCAACAGGTCGCTCGCGCCTATGCGAGGGCGGGGTGGCCGGTCTAGGCCGGACCTGAGGCGCCGCCCCACCCCCGGCTCACGTCTAGCGTGTCGCTCGGTCTCGGAGGGCGCGGAGCTTCGTCCCGACCTTTGCCCGCGACCGCGCTCGGTTCACGGCCCGCTCGGCCCGGGCACGAACCCGGTTCACGGCCGGGACCCGGTGGCCGAGCCCGTCCTTGACCATGAACTGGCACGGACGGCACCCCCCGCACGGCTTCCCGTTCCGGGGTTTAAAGCAGAACCACGTATGAGCGTCGAGGAGCGGCGACAGGCCGGCCGCCTCGGCGGCCTCGAACGCGGCGGCCTTCGTGGTGTCCCAGAGCGGGAACGCGAACCGGCCGAACAGAACCTGAACCGGCTCTGGGGCATCGTCGGACAGCGCGTAGGTAGGGCCGCCCGGACCCTCGACCCGCCCGACGCTGTCGCCGAACATGGGGCGGAGCCGGCCGCCCCCGTAGATCGACAGCTCGACGCCGGTCCAGTCGGCGGCCTTCGCAAGCCGGGGGAGCCAGTCGTACTGGGTCCCGATGCTGTGGTCCTCCCGCAGCGTCCGCCACGCGTCCGTGATTTCGGGGTCGGGGGGGACCGCCCGGAGGTCGACGTAGCGGGGCGGCTCGATGCGGGCGTAGGCCTCGGGGTACCGACGCTCGAGCGCGAGCAGGAGCCCGTTCATGGCGCCGAGCTCCATGTGGGCCGACCCTCGGTTTCGGTCCACGACGTACACGGGGCGGACGGGCGTCTCCTCGAGGAGCGCCCTCTGGAGCACGCGGTACGTCGAGTCCCAGCCCCCCGTCCACAGCGTGAGGTCGTCCTGGGGGGAAAGGTCGTTGAGGTGGGTTGGGTTGAAGGGCGGCATACGGGGGGAGAACAGGTGGGAGGAGCTACGAGCGGAGACCAGCGGACCGGAGCAGCCGTCCGACAAGGGCGCGGGCGGGGCGGGCCTGGGCGGCGGGGCGAACATACGCGACGCCCGAGGCGGGAGAAGCCGGGGCGGTGGAGCCGTTCCGGCCCTCGCCGGTCCCATTCTTCGACTAGGCCGGGGCACTCCCAGCGGAATGAGAGGGGACCCTCGTCCTCATGGAACCCGAGGCGTACAAGCCGTGACCTAACCCCAAGAGCCTAACCCATGCCCGCAAACCATCGAGACGCTGCTCGTCTTCACGTCCTCGCCGCCCGAGCCAAGAGGGAGAACCCGGCCCCGTCCCAAGGGCTCGTGGCCCGCGCTCGGGAGGTGTACCGATTCGGCTACTGGCGGTCGGTCCGGGTGCGGGGGGTGCCCAGAGCAACACGCGAGTACGGCCGGGAGGCCGAGCACCTCTGGGGCGTGTCGCTCCGGCGCCAGCTGGCCGAGCAGGTGTGGCTCGCGCTCCGGTTCGGGTTCGACGCTGATGTGTACTACCGCTACCGGCTCTACCTGCTCGGCGACCTCCGCGACGCGGTCCTGTTCATTCCGACTCCTACGAACGTTGCTCTCCGCCACCGTGTCCGGGGAGTCCTTGGCTACGACGTATCCATCGGCGACAAGCGCCAGTTCGCGGAGCGGTGCTGCGAGGAGGGGCTCCCGACCGCCCCGATCGTCGCGGAGTTCGATGGGGGCGACGTCCGGTGGGGGCCGTCCGCCGAGGGCGGGGTGGAGCGGCTGCCCGCGCGGGACCTCTTCAGCAAACCGGCCGATGACCTGGGCGGGGCGGGCGCCGCCCGATGGGTGTGGGATGGGGCGGGGTACGTCGGCGAGGACGGCGAGCGGCTTGCGGCGGCCGACCTCGTCGCCCACCTCCAGACCCTCTCTCAGGGGCAGCCTCACGTCCTCCAACCCCGGCTCGTAAACGTGCCGGACCTCGATGCCCTCAGCCCGGGCACCCTCGCCACCGTCCGCGTGATCACAGCCAAGGGGCCGGGCAGCGACCCCGAGCATGTCGGGTCGTTCCTGCGGATGGCGATGAAGGACCAGCCGGTCGACAACTTCGATCAGGGCGGACTGGCGGCGCCGGTCGACGCGGAGACAGGCCGGCTCGGCCCGGCCATTCGGAAGGACCTCCGCTTCGCTGCGCGGGACTACGACCGGCACCCGACCACGGGCCACGCGATCGTCGGAGCCCGGGTGCCCCAGTGGGAGGAGGTGCTGGCCCTCGCCCTGGAGGCCCACCGCACGCTCACGGACGTCTCCGTCGTCGGCTGGGACGTGGCCGTGACGACGAGCGGGGTGGTCCTGGTCGAGGCCAACACGGCCCCCGACGCTCGCTTCCAGCAGACTGGGCTGCGCCCGCTCGGGACGACGGCGTATGCCAGGGTCTACCTCGACGTCCTCGACGCGGGCTAGGGCGGGCGGGGTGGCGGTCCGGCCACCCCCCCGGGCCTGCCCCCGTCAGGCGCCCCGCCCGCCCCGGGCGGGCGGATGGCCAGTCGAACGACGTGGCCTCGCCCTGACGGAGCGCGCGGTCCAGGTGGAGACGGAATATACTACCGCTGCCGGTTCGATTACTTCTGCGACGCCGTCCTATTTTTTACGTCTATAGAAAGCGGAGCGGACTTGTGATAGAGTCTGGTGTCCTTTAGCCCACACCCGCCTCGTGGCGAGTTGTATTCGCCACCTCGCCCATTCCGCCTCTGAGAACCACCCGCTCCACTGGGCGGCGCGGAACCACTCGGCTTGATAGATGGCGAAGGTTGGCCCCTGTCCTGACCGGGTCAGGTATTTGTGACTCCAGGGTTTGCGCCCCGTCGTAAAGTGAAGGGCGGCTATGACTGAGACTGCGGGCGGGGCGGCACGCGTGACGTGGCTTCCAGCCTGAACGTTCCACTCGCCCGGGAGCGGCGCCCATCGACTTCCGCCGGCAGCAGCCGACAAGACGGCGTTGAGGCCGCATTGATCTACAGTCTTGTAGAGGTGTCCATACTCACGGAGCTCAGCGATGACGGCCTGCCCTAGCTGCTCGGCTCGCCAACGCGAGAAGTCCATGACCATCACGCCCGAGTTGTTGTAAGGAAGAAAGGGGTCGAGTCCACGCTCAGCGTAGCTCCGTCTCCCCCGCCCGACCGGGGAGCCGGTGTTCGGGGCAGCGGCGGCTGGAGAGGGCCGCCCAGTAGGATCCCTGAGTGAGACGTCGAGGAGAGCCCCGGGGTCTCGGAACACGAGGACATCGCCGTCGAACCATACCGCCCGCCCGACATCGCCGAGGATGTCAGGGGCGAGCAGACGGAGGTAGGCCGTAGCCGTGATCCGGCTGTTCCCTCCGAGACCGGCGATGGCGCTGAGGTCTGGGGCCACGCGGTGCACGTCGAGCGTCACGCCGCGTGCGGCGGCCTGGGCCGCCGTGTGACCGAGCGCCCGGTCGAGGCGCCCGGCGACGGCCGGGGAGAGGCCCCCGTCGAGGACGTGGAGGGCGAGGCGCCGACCGGGGTCCGAGGCCGCGGCGAGCGAGGCGGCCATGACGGCGGTCGGGAGGGCGAACCCGTCGTCGGTCGCACACACCACGTGCACCGGGGGGGCGAGGGCAGGTGCGGTCGTCGTCATGTGGGGCGTGAGCTTGATCGCTGCGTGAGGTGTCGGTGCCGGCATCGGCTGAGCGAGTTTACCACGTATGCCTACGGCGGCCCGCGCCGACCGCCTCGACGTCTCCGTCACACCGGCCACCGATTAGGAGATGGGGAGGCTGTAGAGGGTGAGCGCCCCGGTCCAGTCGTTGCGTACGAGGCCCCTGACGCTCCGGCAGACGGTCCCTGTC
>NZ_JAVRHT010000024.1:0-58134 GCF_031846415.1 Rubrivirga litoralis
TCTCTCCGCTCTCTCCGCTCTCTCCGCTCTCTCCGTGCTCACGCCCGACCTCCTCGTCGCCGCCTACCGTGCCGGCGCGTTCCCGATGGCCGACCCCGACGACGGCGACCGCGTCGGGTGGTACGCGCCGGACCCGCGCGCCGTGCTCCCGCTCGACGCGTTCCACGTGCCGAAGACGCTCGCGCGGACCGTCCGGGCGGGGCGGTTCCGAGTCACGACCGACACGGCGTTCGAGGCCGTCGTCCGCGCGTGCGCCGCGCCGGCGCCGGGCCGCGAGGAGACGTGGATCTCGGACGAGATCGTCGCCGCCTACACGGCGCTCCACGAGCACGGGCTCGCCCACAGCGTCGAGTGCTGGACCGACGGGCCGGAGGGGGCGCGGTTCGCGGGCGGCCTCTACGGCGTGGCCCTGGGCGGGGCGTTCTTTGGCGAGAGCATGGTCTCGCGCGAGCGCGACGCTTCGAAGGTGGCGCTCGTGTGGCTCGTGCGGCGGCTCCGGGCCGGCGGGTTCGTGCTCCTCGACACGCAGATGTCGACGCCGCACCTCGCGCGGTTCGGGGTCGTCGAGATTCCGCGCGCCGAGTACGAGCGGCGCCTCGACACGGCCCTCGCCGTCCGCGCCGACTGGCACGCGCTCGACGCCGCGGGCGGGGCGGGGTAACACGGCGGCCCGCCGCGCGTTCTCACGCCGCCCCGCCCCCGCGCCCGTCCATGCCGACCTCGCCGCCCGTCCGCCTCGCCCTCGTCTTCAGCCTGACCGCGCTCGCCGCGTGCGGCTCCCGCCTGGACGAGGCGCCCCCCGCCCCGCCCGCCGAGGCGGTGGCGGCCGAGGTCGTGCCCACTGCGGCGCCCGCCCCGCCCTCTGCGGCCGCCCCGCTCGCCCCGCCCGCCGAGGCGGCGCCCCTGGCCGCGGTGGACTCGGTCGAGGCGCCGGACCCCGAGACGGCCGCCGCGTTCCGCCAGATCCTCGCCGACGCCCAGGCGCAGGACGTCGCCGCGCGCCCGTTCGGCGAGGTCGTGCAGTGGGTGGGCGAGCAGCTGATCGGGCGGCCCTACGTGGCCGGCATGCTCGACGCCCCGCCCGAGGAGACGCTCGTGGTCGACCTGCGGGCGTTCGACTGCGTGCTCTACGTCGAGAACACGCTGGCGCTGGCCCGCGCCGTCGCGCTCGGCCAGGACGACTACGCCGACTACGCCCGTCACGTCGAGGCCATGCGCTACCGCGAGGGCCAGATGGACGGGTACTGCTCGCGGCTCCACTACTTCTCGGACTGGATCGACGAGAACGAGCGGGGCGGGCGCGTCCAGAACGTGACGGCGGCCGTCGGCGGCGAGCCGTTCGACAAGGAGGTCACGTTCATGACCCAGAACCGCGACGCCTACCCGAAGCTGGTCTCGGACGAGACGTTCGCGTGCGTGGCCGACATGGAGGCCGGGCTCCGCGGCGTCGAGCTGTTCTACGTCCCCCAGGACCGGATCGCCGAGGCGTACCCGCTCCTCCAGGCCGGCGACGTGATCGCGACGGCCACGTCGATCGGCGGGCTCGACGTGACGCACACGGGCTTCGTGCACCAGACGCCCGAGCACACCGGGTTCATGCACGCCTCGCTCTCGTCCGACCGCGTCAAGATCTCGGACGACCTCGCCCGGTACGTCCAGGGCATCCCCAGCCAGATCGGCGTCGTCGTCGCGCGCCCCGTCGACCCGCGCCCGACGGCGGGCTCGTAAGGGGCGGGGCGGCTTCGGGCCGACGGGGAGACCGCCCCGCCCCAGGGCGCGGCGGGCGGGGTGGCGTCCGCTCGCCTCGCCTTTTTCTCGTTTCCTCGTCCCCCGGCCCCTCGGCTCCGGCCCCGCAGGGCGCTCCGCGTGCGACCTTCCGAGGCCACCCCGCCCCCGCCTATGACGTCCCACGAACTCACCCGCATCGGGGTCTTCACCTCCGGCGGCGACGCCCCCGGCATGAACGCGTGCATCCGCGCCGCCGTGCGCCGGGCCGTCGCCGAGGGGCTGGGCGTCGTGGGCATCCGGCGCGGCTACGCGGGGATGATCGAGGGGGACTTTGTCGAGATGGACCGGCAGTCGGTCTCGAACATCTTGCAGCAGGGGGGCACGATCCTCAAGAGCGCGCGGAGCGACGAGTTCCGGACGCCCGAGGGCCGCGCGAAGGCGGCCGCGAACCTGAGGGCCGAGGGCATCGACGCCCTCGTGGCCATCGGCGGCGACGGGACGCTCCAGGCGTCGACCCACCTCGCCACAGAGCACGACGTGGTCGTGGTGGGCTGCCCCGGCACGATCGACAACGACCTGTTCGGGACCGACGAGACGATCGGGTTCGACACGGCGCTCAACACGGCGCTCGACTCGATCGACAAGATCCGCGACACGGCCGACGCTCACGACCGCCTGTTCCTCGTCGAGGTCATGGGCCGCGACACCGGCTTTATCGCGCTCGCGTGCGGGATCGGGGGCGGGGCGGAGCTGGTCCTGATCCCTGAGATGCTGACCGACGTGGGCGCCATCAAGGAGCGGATCCTGTCGCTCATGGCCGCGCAGAGCCGCTCGTCCATCGTGGTCGTCGCCGAGGGCGACGAGCTGGGCGGGGCGCACATGATCCGCGAGGCGCTCTCCGAGGACCCGGCGTTCGACCAGATCGACACGCGCGTGTCGGTGCTCGGCCACATCCAGCGCGGCGGCTCGCCCACGGCCCGCGACCGCGTGCTGGCCTCGCGCCTGGGCGCCGGCGCCGTCGAGGCGCTCCTCGAAGGCCACGCCGGCGTCATGGTCGGAGTCGTCAACGGCGACCTCAAGCTGACGCCGATGCGGAACACGTGGAGCCGGAAAAAGACGATCGACTACGATCTTGTCCAGCTCTCGGCGCTGCTGAGCTGAGGGATGGGGCGCGCGGGCGGGGTGGCGCCCGTTTTGTTCCGCCCCGCCCGTGGGGCCAGCGAGCAGGGGGCGGGGCGGTCAGCGTGGAGGTGGACCCGAGGCGGCGTCGGTCCCCCTCCTGGTCACCGCGCAGCGTCGGCGCAGCCAGGAGGGGATAAGGGTGGTTGTCGGGCGGGCGGGGTGGCCTGACTCCGCCCAGCGCCGCGCCGCCCGTCCTGCCCTGCCTACGGGCGACCGCCGGTCGCCCCTACGGGTGCCCAACGGCGTTGCGACGGCGGCCGCCCCGCCCGTACCGTGGGCGGGGCGGTGATCTTTGCTGCCCGCTGCCCGCTGCCCGCTGCCCGCTGCCCGCTGCCCGCTGCCCGCTGCCCGCTGCCCGCTGCCCGCTGCCCGGCAAAGCACGGAGGCGTGGGCTCGCACGACGGACCGCGCCCGACGCGGAGGCTCCTATCCCGCGCTCTGGCCCCGCCCCGCCCGGCGGCGGGTAGTTTCTCCACCCCGCGACCCCGCCCCACGTTGACAGACGCCCGCCCCGCCGCGCCCGACGACGGCGACCGCCCCGACGACGGGAGCGCCGGTCTCCGCCCGGCGGGCAGCCCGGCGGGCGAGACCGAGGGCGGGGAGCGGCTCGCGCTCGCGCTCCGGGCCGGCCGCATGGGGACGTGGCACGTCGACGTGGCGACCGACCGGGCGACGGTCGACGCCCAAGAGGCCGAGCTGCTCGGGCTCGCGCCCGGAACGCAGACCATCGCCGTCGCCGACTTTTTCGCCTGCATCCACCCCGACGACCGCGCCCAGGTCGCCGAGGCCGTCGCCCGGTCCGGGGACCGCGACCAGGACTACCAGGCCGAGTTCCGGGTGGTCCGCCCCGACGGGAGCGTCCGGTGGCTGAGCGCGGCCGGCCGGACGCTCCGCGACGCCGGCGGCCAACCCGCGACGGTCGTCGGGATCAACGCCGACGTCACCGAGCGGAAGCGGGCCGAGGCCGAGCTCCGCCGGGTCTCGGCGCGGCTCGTCCAGGCCGGCGAGGACGAGCGGCGGCGGATTGCCCGCGACCTCCACGACGAGTTGGGCGGCCTACTCACGTCGCTCCAGATGAGCCTCCGCATGAACCCGGCCCGGCTCCCCGAGGCCCGCGCCGAGCTGGCCGAGTCCGAGGCACTCGTCAAAGCGATGGCCCGGCGCGTGCGCGAGCTCTCGCTCGACCTCCGGCCGAGCCTGCTCGACGACCTCGGGCTCGGCCCCGCGCTCGACCAGCTGACGGCCCGGTTCGCGCGGCGCACCGGCGTCGCCGTCGACCTCCGGTGCGAGGTCGAGTCCGGCGAGCGGTTCGCGCCCGAGGTCGAGACGACGGCGTACCGGATCGTCCAGGAGGCGCTCACGAACGTGGCCCGCCACGCCGGGGCGGACCGGGCGCAGGTCCTCTGCCACCGCGAGCCGAGCGGGCTCGTGGTCCACGTCGTCGACGAGGGCCACGGGTTCGAGGAGGGGGCGGGCGGGGCGGCGTCCTCGACCGGGCTCTCGGTCATGCGCGAGCGGGCGGCGCTCGTGGGCGGGGCGTGCGAGGTGGTCTCGGACCCCGGCGCCGGCACGCGCGTGACGGCCCGGCTCCCGCTCCCGTGACCGCCCCGCCCCTGCGCGTCGTGCTCGCCGAGGACCACCGGATCGTCCGGGCCGGGTTCCAGGCGCTCCTCGCCGCCGAGCCCGGCGTCGAGGTCGTGGCCGAGACCGGCGACGGGGCCGAGGCCGTCGCCCTCGTCGCCGAGCACCGGCCGGACGTGCTCGTGGCCGACCTCGCGCTGCCGGGGCTCGACGGCGTCGAGGTCATCCGGCGCGCGCGCGCGGCCTCGCCCGGGACGGCGGCCGTGGTCCTCTCGATGCACGACCACGAGGCGTACGTGGCCCGCGCCGTCGGGGCCGGGGCCTCGGCGTACGTCCTCAAAGAGTCGGGGCCGGAGGACCTCGCCGCCGCGCTCCGCGCCGTCCGCGCCGGCGGCCGGTTTTTCAGCGACGGCCTCGCCGACCCCGCCGGGCGGGGCGGCTCGCGGCCGCTCGACCGCTACGACGCGCTGAGCCCGCGCGAGCGCGAGGTGGTGCACCTCGTGGCGGAGGGGCTCACGGCGCCGGACGCCGCCGAGCGCCTGTTCCTGAGCCCGCGGACGGTCGAGACGCACCGGGCCAACGCGATGGCGAAGCTGGGGCTGGGCTCGCAGGCCGAGCTTATCCGGTACGTCCTCGAGCGCGGGCTCGTCCCGCCCCGCCGGCCCGAAGCGTAGCGCCCCGCCCCGCCCACGCGTTCGGCCGCCCCGCCCGTTCGGGTAGGACTACGGAGGCGCCGGGGCGGGGCGGCCCCTACCCTGGCGCCAGTTCTTGGCCCCACCCCGCCCGGCAATGACTGCCCCTGCCGTCCTCCTCGTCGACGACGACGCCACGTTCCTCCAGCACGCCGCCCGGTTTCTCGGGCAGGGCGGGGCGGTCCGCGTCGTGGGGACCGCCCGCAGCGCCGATGAGGGCGTCGCGCTCGCCCAGTCGGTCCGGCCGGACGTCGTGGTCCTCGACCTCTCGATGCCCGACACCGACGGGTTCGCGGCGCTCCCGATCTTCCGCGCGGCGGCGCCCGGGGCCGCCGTCGTCGTCGTCACGACGCACGAGGGCAGCCACTACCGGACGCGCGCGCTCGCGCTCGGCGCCGCCGGGTTCGTCCCGAAGCGGCGGCTCGTCGACGACCTGCTCCCCGAGATCGTCCGTCTTTGCCCGCCGCTGCCCCGAGCGGCCCCCGCCCCGCCCGCGCTCGGCACCGCCCCGCCCGCCCGCCCCGCCTAAGCCATGGCCCCCCAATTCCCCGACCGCGTCCCGCTCGGCGTCGCCGGCCTCGATCACATCCTCCGCGGGGGCGTGCCCCGCGACGAGGTGTACCTCGTCCAGGGCGGCCCGGGCACGGGCAAGACGACGCTCGCTCTCGAGTTCCTCCAGGCCGGCGCCGCAGTCGGAGAGGCGGCCCTCTACGTCACGCTCTCGCAGACGCGGCCGTCGCTCGAACGGATCGCCTGGTCCCACGGGTGGAACCTCGACGGCGTCGAAGTCCGCGAGGTGGGGGTGACCGAGGACGCGGCGCAGACGGTGTTCCACCCCTCCGAGGTCCAGCTAAGCGAGACGCTGGCCGCGATCCGGGAGGCCGTCGAGGAGGTCGGCCCCGCCCGGCTCGTGATCGACACGGTCGCCGACCTCCGCGTGCTCTCGGTCGACCGGACCCAGTACCGGCGCGAGCTGTTCGGGCTGAGGCGGTTCCTGTCCGAGCGGTCGTGCACGGCCCTGTTCCTCGACGACTCGCCCGAGAACGGGGGCGACCGCGAGCTCCAGAACCAGGCCAACGGCGTCCTCTCGCTTCGCCAGGAGTCGCCCGAGTACGGCGAGGTCCGGCGGTGGCTCCAGGTCGTCAAGATGCGGAGCACGCCGTTCCCCTCGGGCGGCCACAACTTCCGCATCCGAACCGGCGGGCTCGCTGTGTTCCCGCGCGTCGAGGCCGACGGCGAGAACGGATACGAGACGTGGGAGCCGCTGTCGAGCGGCGTCCCCGAGCTCGACGCCATGCTCGGGGGCGGGCTCCGCGAGGGGACGACCTGCCTCGTGGCCGGACCGACGGGGAGCGGGAAGTCGGCCGTCGCGTTCCGGCACGCCCACGCAGCGGCCGAGCGGGGCGAGACGGCCGCCGTGTTCCTGTTCAACGAGCGGCTCGAAACCTTCTACATGCGCGCGCGCGGGCTGGGCATGGACATGGAGGCCCACGTCGAGGCCGGCCGGCTCGTCGTGCGCCAGGTGAACACGGGCGCTCTGGCCCCGAGCGAGTTCGCCCAGCAGGTCCGCGAGGCCGTCGAGGACGACGGCGCGCGCGTCGTCGTGATCGACTCGCTCAGCGGGTACATCAACGCCATGCTCCGGCGGGACCTCCTGGTGTCGCAGCTCCACGAGCTCGTGACGTACCTCAGCCAGCACGGCGTGCTCACGCTCCTCGTCGTCGACCGCCACGGGACGCTCACGGGCGACGACCCGGCCGGCCCGGCCCACGTGAGCTACCTCGCCGACAGCGTGCTCCTGCTCGGCTACCACGAGGAGGACGGCGTCCGCCACCGGACGATCACGGTCCTCAAGCAGCGCCACGGCGACCACGCCAAAGACGCCCGCGAGCTCCACCTGAGCGCGGCCGGGCTCGCCATCGGCGACCGCATCGGCGGCGTGGGGCTCACGCTCGACCCGCACCTGTTCGCCACCCTCCACGCCGCCGACGGTCCGAGCAATGGACGCCCGCCCGCCCGCGCCTGACTCCGAAAGGCCACCCGGCGGCCCGCCCGGCGGACGCCCCGCCCCGCCCTGGGACGAGCGCGTGGGCGTGGCCGCGCCCGTCGGCCGCGACGGGCCGCTCATCGCCTCGCGGCTGAGCGCCGCCGGCGTGCCGGCCGAGGTGTGCGCCGACCTGGGCGCGCTCGGCGTCGGCGTGGGGGCGGGGCGGCTCGGCGTCGTGATCCTGACGACCGAGAGCGTGATCGGGGCGAACGGGGCGGCCGACGCGTTCCGCCGCACGCTGGCCGAGCAGCCGCCGTGGTCTGACGTCCCGGTCCTGCTCCTCGCCGCGCCGGGCCAGACTGCCGGCGACAGCGCCCGCGCGCTCGGCCGCGCCGTGCCGTCCGGCGCGACCGTCCTCGACCGGCCGCTCTCGTCGTCGTCGCTCGTGGCCGCGGCCCGGCTCGCCGTCCTCGCGCGGCGGCGCCAGCTCGACGTCCGCGACCTGCTCGTCGCGCTCGGCGACGCCAACGCCACGCTCGAGTCCCGGGTCGAGGCGCGGACGGCCGAGGTCCGCCGGCTGGCCGCCGCGCTCACGCTGGCCGAGCACGAGGAGCGGCGGCGCGTGGCCCACCTGCTCCACGAGGACCTCCAGCAGCGGCTCTACGGGCTCCAGATCAAGCTCGGCCTGCTCGGCCGGCACGTGGCCGCCGACGGGGCCGCGCTCCTGGACGAGGCCGAGCGGGTGCTCGACGAGGCCGCCCGCCTGACGCGGACGCTCTCGCACGAGATGGCCCCGCCCGTGCTCGGCGGTGGCGACGTGGCTGAGCTTCTCGAATGGCTCGCCGAGCAGGCCGGGAGGCTCCACGGGCTCCGCGTCGATGTCGACGTGGCCGACGGCCTCATGGTCGGCGAGGACGACCTCCGGGTGCTCCTCCACCGGGTCCTCCAGGAGCTCCTGTTCAACGTCTCGAAGCACGCCGGGACCGGCCGCGCGCGCCTGACGGCCGAGCCGGTCGGCGGCGCGGGCGGGGCGGTCCGCGTCACGGTCTCCGACGACGGGGCCGGGTTCGACGCCGCTGGCGGGCGGGGCGGGCTCGGGCTGGCGTCGGTCCGCGAACGGGTCGGGCTCGTCGGCGGCCGGCTCGCCGTCGACTCGGCGCCCGGGGCCGGCACGCGCGTGACCGTCGAGGTCCCGGCGGGCGGGGCGGACCGGGCGGTCTCCTGACGCGCCGCCCCGCTCGACCACCCCGCCCCGCCCGCTCCTGCCCCCGACTCCGGTGTCTCCCGGCGCCTCCCTCGACCCTTCTGCTCTCGACAACCCCGCGTTCCGCGCGCGCTCAGTCGCCGCGCGACGCCCGCGGGGAGTGGGTCTGAATCCGGGCCGCCTCCGAAGCGGCCGGGCGAGGCGGGCGGCGGGCCGAGGCCGCGATGGGCGACAGGGTCCGCTGTCCGCTGCAATGAAACCGGGGCGAAGCCTCCTAGGCGGTCCCTTGCGCCCCGCCCCGCCCCGTACTTTCTACGTTCGCCGCAGCCGCCGAAGGAGCGGGGCGGTGCCACCACTTTTGCGGGAGCCGAGCCGCCCAGAGCGCCGGCGTTTGCACCGCCCCCAGCTATGGCAAAGAAAGTAGACGGCTACATCAAGCTGCAGATCAAGGCCGGGCAGGCCAGCCCCGCCCCGCCGATCGGCCCCGCGCTCGGCCAGAAGGGCGTCAACATCATGGAGTTCTGCAAGGCGTTCAACGCCGCCACGCAGGACAAGATGGGCCTCGTGATCCCGGTCGTCATCACGGTCTTCGGCGACAAGAGCTTCACGTTCGTCACGAAGAGCCCGCCGGCCGCCGTCCTGCTCAAGCAGGCGGCCAAGGTCCAGAAGGGGGCCGGCGACCCGCTCCGCGAGAAGGTCGGCAAGGTCTCCTGGGACCAGTGCCGCGACATCGCCGAGCAGAAGCTCGAGGACCTCAACGCGACCGACCTCGACAACGCCGCCCGCATGATCGCGGGGACGGCCCGGTCGATGGGCCTCACCGTCACCGGCGCGCCCGTCGCTTAGGGTTTGAGGGTCTGTGGGTTCGGAGTTCAGGGTTTGACCCCTAAACCCTGGACCGTTCGACCCTGAACCGTTTCACCCCGCGGGAGCCGGGCATCCGGCGTCTGCACCGCACAACCCACACGCATCATGGCAAGAGGCAAGCGTTACCGCCAGGCGGCCGAGCTCGTCGCCGCGGCGACCGAGGAGGCCGGCGGCCCGCTCCCGCTGGAGCAGGCGGCAAAGCTGGTCAAGGAGACCGGCCGCGCCAAGTTCGAGGAGTCCGTCGACATCGACATCCGATTGGGAGTCGACCCCAAGCACGCCGACCAGATGGTCCGCGGCTCGGTCGCCCTCCCGCACGGGACCGGCAAGTCGGTCCGCGTGCTCGTCCTCACGAACGAGGGCAAGCAGGCCGAGGCCGAGGCCGCCGGCGCTGACATGGTCGGGCTCGACGAGTACGTCGACAAGATCCAGAACGAGGGGTTCACCGACTTCGACGTCCTCATCGCGTCGCCCGACGTGATGCCGCAGGTCGGCCGGCTCGGGCGCGTGCTCGGCCCGCGCGGGCTCATGCCGAACCCGAAGTCGGGGACCGTCACCAACGACCTCACCGAGGCCGTCGAGGCCGTCAAGGCGGGGCGGATCGACTTCCGCGTCGACAAGACCGGCATCGTCCACACGTCGATCGGGAAGTCCACCTTCACCGAAGACCAGATCCGCGAGAACGCCGACGCCTTCCTGAAGGAGATCGTCCGGCTCCGCCCGGCGGCCGCCAAGGGCGGCTACGTCCGCAGCGTGACGCTCTCGACGACCATGGGGCCGGCCGTCCCCGTCGACCGCGGCGCCGCCGTCGTCTCCACCCGCTAACCCGAGACCCCGACACACCATGCCGCTCACCAAGCAGCAGAAGCAGGAGGCGCTCGGTGCCATCGCCGACCAGTTCGAGGGCGCCAACACCGTCTACCTCACCGACTACCAGGGCCTCTCCGTTGAGCAGGTCACGGACCTCCGCCGCGCCTTCCGCGAGGCCGACGTCCAGTACAAGGTCCTCAAGAACACGCTGCTCCGGCGCGTGATGGAGGAGCGGGGCGGGTTCGACGAGCTCTACGACGAGCTCCACGGGCCGACCGCCGTCGCCTTCACGAACGACCCCGCCGGGCCGGCGAAGGTCATCAAGAAGTTCCTGGACGACAACGACCTCGAGATCCCCCGCTTCAAGGGGGCCTACATCGACGGGTCGGTCTACGGCAACGACCAGCTCGACGTGCTCGCGAAGCTCAAGAGCCGCGACGAGCTTCTCGCCGACATCCTGGGCCTCCTCATGGCCCCGATCACGAACGTCGCGTCGGCCCTCGGCGCGCAGGGCTCCGGCCTGGCGAGCGTGATCCAGCAGATCGCAGAGAAAGGGGAAGAGGGATAGGGGAGGAGGTGAGGGGGCACGTTCCCCCTCGCTGACCACCCCGCCCCGCCCCGCCCATTCCCTTAATCAGCGGCGCAGCAGCCCGGTCCGACTCGCGGACCGCCGCCGAGACCGCCGCAGGAACACCCCAAAAACATGGCAGACGTCAACACCATCGCCGAGAGCCTCGTCAACCTGACCATCAAGGAGGCCAACGAGCTTCTGACGGTCCTCAAGGACGAGTACGGCATCGAGCCCGCCGCCGCCGCCGCCGTCATGGCCGGCCCGGCCGGGGGCGACGGCGCCGCCGCCGCCGAGGAGCAGTCGGAGTTCGACGTGATCCTCTCTGGCATCGGCGGCAACAAGATCGCCGTCATCAAGGAGGTCCGCGGCATCACCGGCCTCGGCCTCAAGGAGGCCAAGGAGCTCGTCGACAACGCGCCGTCCCCCATCAAGGAGGGCGTCTCGAAGGACGAGGCCGACGAGGTCAAGGGCAAGCTCGAGGGCGCCGGCGCCGAAGTCGAGCTCAAGTAGTCCGGCCACCCCGCCCCCGTCTCCCCGCGTCCGCGGGCGGGGCGGGGTGGTCCCGCCGTCCGCCCGCTCTCCCCGGCCCAGCCGTGCGGAGGGCGGGCGGTCGCGGCATAGGCGCATGCGTTCTTCGCAGGCGTCTCCGCACGGGTCGCGGCGTCACGCCGTTGATCTCTGTCGCGCCGGGCGGGGTGGTCCGAGTCCGCCCCGCCCGTCGGCCGGAACCCCGGGTTCCAGCCCGAGTCCTAGCCCGCCCCGCCCGCACACATCGTGCCGGACCAGGCGGCCGCCCCGCCCGGGCGCATACGGGCGCCGCCCCCAGAGCCTCGGACTCTGCGCGGGCCTCTCGCACGAACGGTCACCAAACCCAGGGTACGCCTTGAGCAAAAGCAACGGCACCACCGTCCAGAACACGCCGGCGCCCAGCGGCGAGTCCACGCGCCAGTCGTTCGCCGACATCGCGCCGGTCCTCGACTTCCCGGACTTCCTCGAGATCCAGCTGAAGAGCTACCACGAGTTCCTCCAGGCGGAGCTCGTCCCCGAGGAGCGGGACGGCAACCGCGGGCTCGAGTCGGTCTTCCAGGAGCACTTCCCGATTTCGGACACGCGCGAGCGCTACACGCTCGAGTACCTCCACTTTACGCTCGAAGCGCCCAAGCACTCGATCGAGGAGTGCCTGGCCCAGGGGCTGACGTACGCGCTCCCGCTCAAGGCCAAGCTCCGGCTCTCGGCCAAGGAGGACGAGGACGAGGACGAGCCCGAAGAGGCCGTCCAGCAGGACGTCTACCTCGGCACGCTCCCGGTCATGACCGACAAGGGGACGTTCGTGGTCAACGGCGCCGAGCGCGTCATCGTCAGCCAGCTCCACCGCTCGCCGGGCGTCTTCTTCTCGCAGTCGGTCCACCCCAACGGGACGGACCTCTACAGCGCCCGCGTCATCCCCTTCCGGGGGTCTTGGATCGAGGTGTCGACCGATGTCGCGAACGTGATGTGGGCCTACATCGACCGCAAAAAGAAGCTGCCGGTCACGACGCTCCTCCGCGCGCTCGGGTACTCGTCCGACGCCGAGATCGTCTCGCTCTTCGACCTGGCCGACCAGGAGGAGATCACGAACAAGCGCGACTTCAAGAAGCTCACCGGCCGCACGCTCGCCGCCTCGGTCACGGTCGAGATCAAGCACGAGACGATCGACGAGGACACGGGCGAGGTCCTCGACGAGACCGTTGAGCGCGAGGTGATCCTCCCCGCCGAGCACGTGCTCGAAGAGGACGACTACGGCACGCTCAAGGAGGCGAACGTCCCGTCGGTCATCCTCCGCCGCGAGGCGTCCGAGGACGACGATGACCAGGGGCTCGACATGTCGACGCTCCTCAACACGCTGAAGAAGGACCCGACGCACTCGTCGAACGAGGCGCTGATCTACCTCTACGAGCAGCTCCGCGGGTCCGAACCGCCGGACGTCTCGGCCGCCGAAGCGCTCCTCGACCGGCTCTTCTTCTCCGACAAGCGCTACGACCTGGGCGACGTCGGCCGCTACCGCATGAACAAGCGGCTCGGGCTGGACGGCGAGAACACGTCGGTCACGCTGTCCAAGGAGGACGTCGTCGCCATCATCACCGAGCTCGTCAAGCTCCAGAACGGCAAGAGCACGGTCGACGACATCGACCACCTCGGCAACCGCCGCGTGCGGACGGTCGGCGAGCAGCTCGGCCAGCAGTTCTCGCTCGGCCTCGCGCGCATGGCCCGCACCATCAAGGAGCGGATGAACCAGCGCGACGCCGACAAGTTTACCCCGCAGGACCTGGTCAACGCGCGGACAGTGTCGTCCGTGATCAACACGTTCTTCGGGACGAACCAGCTCTCGCAGTTCATGGACCAGACCAACCCGCTCGCGGAGCTGACGCACAAGCGTCGGATGTCCGCGCTCGGGCCGGGCGGTCTGACGCGCGAGCGGGCCGGGTTCGAGGTCCGCGACGTCCACTACACGCACTACGGTCGGCTCTGCCCGATCGAGACGCCGGAGGGGCCGAACATCGGCCTCATCTCGTCGCTCTGCACGCACGGCGTCGTCAACCAGTTCGGGTTTATCGAGACGCCGTACCGGAAGGTCAAGAACGGCAAGGTCACGAAGGAGATCGAGTACCTCTCGGCCGAGGACGAGGACCGCTACGTGATCGCCCAGGCCAACGCCCCGCTCAACGACGACGGGACGTACGCCAACGATCAGATCCGCGCCCGCATCTCGGGCGACGTGCCCCTCGTGGCGCCGGACGAGATCGACTACATGGACGTGGCGCCGAACCAGATCATCTCGCCGGCCGCCTCGCTCATCCCGTTCCTTGAGCACGACGACGCCAACCGCGCGCTCATGGGCTCGAACATGCAGCGGCAGGCCGTCCCGCTCCTCCGCCCCGAGTCGCCCTACGTGGGCACGGGGCTCGAGGGCCGGATCGCCCGCGACAGCCGCGCCGTCCTCGTCGCCGAGGGCGCCGGGACGGTCGAGTACGTCGACGCCACGCAGATCACGGTCCGCTACGACGAGACTCCCGAGGACGCCGACGCAGCGTTCGAGGAGCCCGTCCGCACGTACCACCTCGTCAAGTTCCGCCGGACGAACCAGGACACGTCGGTCACGCAGAAGCCGCTCGTCAACGCCGGCATGCGCGTCGACAAGGGCGACCTCCTCGCCGACGGCGCCTCGACGGACAAGGGTGAGCTCGCGCTGGGCAAGAACGTGCTCGTCGCGTTCATGCCGTGGAAGGGCTACAACTTCGAGGACGCCATCGTCATCTCGGAGCGCGTGGTGTCCGAGGACGTGTTCACGTCGGTCCACATCGAGGAGTTCGAGCACCAGGTCCGCGACACCAAGCGCGGCGAAGAGGAGCTCACGCGCGAGATCCCGAACGTCTCCGAGGAGGCGACCAAGGACCTCGACGAGCGCGGCATCGTCCGCATCGGGGCCGAGGTGGGGCCGGGCGACATCATCGTCGGCAAGATCACGCCGAAGGGCGAGACCGACCCGACGCCCGAGGAGAAGCTGCTCCGGGCCATCTTCGGCGACAAGGCCGGCGACGTCAAGGACGCCAGCCTCAAGGCCAAGCCGGGCATGAACGGCGTTGTGATCGACACGATGCTCTTTAGCCGCCGCAAGACCGACGCCATCACCAAGAAGGCGGAGGAAAAGCGGCTCGAGGAGATCGAGAAGCAGCTGGGCCGCGAGATCGACTCGCTCCAGTCGTCGTTCTTCGAGCGGTTCTACGCCCTCATCGGCGGCCTGAAGGCGGGCGGGGCGGTCGAGCTCCGCGACGGGACCGTCGTGGTCTCGGAAGGCGCCAAGCTGACCAAGAAGGCGTTCTCGGCGATCGAGCCGGCTGATCTGAAGATCCGCCAGGCGTTCACCCAGGACGACGAGACGAACCGGCAGGCGTGGAAGCTGCTCGCTAACTACCAGCGGCGCCACCAGGAGATCACCGGGGCCGCTGAGCAGGAGACGTACCGGATCCAGATGGGCGACGAGCTCCCGCCGGGGATCGTGTCGCTCGCCAAGGTCTACATCGCCAAAAAGCGCAAGCTCCAGGTCGGTGACAAGATGGCCGGCCGCCACGGCAACAAGGGCGTCGTCGCCCGGATCGTCCCGCAGGAGGACATGCCGTTCCTCGAGGACGGCACGCCGGTCGACATCTGCCTCAACCCGCTCGGCGTCCCGTCGCGCATGAACCTGGGCCAGATCTTCGAGACCCTCCTCGGGTGGGCCGGCGAGAAGCTCGACGAGACCTACGCGACGCCGGCGTTCGACGGCGCCTCGATGGACGACATCGCCTCGAAGCTCCGTGAGGCCGGGCTCCCCGAAGACGGCCGGACTCAGCTCTACGACGGCCAGTCGGGCGAGCCGTTCGACCAGCCGACGACGGTCGGGCAGATCTACATGCTCAAGCTGTCGCACCTCGTCGACGACAAGATCCACGCCCGCTCGATTGGGCCGTACAGCCTCATCACGCAGCAGCCGCTCGGCGGCAAGGCCCAATTTGGCGGCCAGCGGTTCGGCGAGATGGAGGTGTGGGCGCTCTACGCCTACGGCGCCTCAAACGTGCTCCGCGAGCTCCTGACGGTCAAGTCCGACGACGTTCAGGGCCGCTCGAAGGCCTACGAGGCGATCGTCAAGGGCGACAACATCCCCGAGCCCAACGTGCCCGAGTCGTTCAACGTCCTGCTCCGCGAGATGCAGGGCCTCGGCCTCGAAGTCAAGATCGATTAGGGGGCTAGGAGCGAGGGCGGGGTGGTCCAGACGCCACCCCGCCCCGCCCGCGATCCCCAGTCCCCAGCCGCTAGGCAGGCGAAAGCCAACCCCTAATCCCAACTATTGAATATGGCCTTCGGAATCCAGCAGACCCAGCCCGCCCAGAAGTCCTACTACAACTCGATCACCGTCAGCCTCGCCTCGCCCGAGTCGATCCTTGAGCGGTCGTTCGGGGAAGTGCTCAAGCCGGAGACGATCAACTACCGGAGCTTTAAGCCGGAAAAGGACGGCCTCTTCTGCGAGAAGATCTTCGGTCCGGTCAAGGACTGGGAGTGCCACTGCGGCAAGTACAAGCGGATCCGGTACAAGGGCATCATCTGCGACCGCTGTGGGGTCGAGGTGACGCAGAAGTCGGTCCGGCGCGAGCGGGCGGGGCACATCACGCTGTCCGTCCCGGTCGTCCACATCTGGTACTTCAAGAGCCTCCCGAACAAGATCGCGGCGCTCCTGGGGCTCAAGTCGAAGGAGCTCGACAAGATCATCTACTACGAGTCGTACGTGGTCGTCCAGCCGGGCGGGGCGTCGGCACTCGGGATCGAGCAGGGGACGCTGCTGACGGAGAACGAGTACTTCGACGTGCTCTACCAGATCCGCGAGGACAACAACCGGCTGCCCGACGAGGACCCGGAAAAGTTCGTGGCGATGATCGGTGGCGAGGCTGTCGAGGAGCTCCTCAAGCGGCTCGACCTCGACATGCTCGCGACCGAGCTCCGCTTCCAGGCGCGGACGGAGACGAGCCAGGCCCGTAAGGCCGAGTCGCTCAAGCGGCTCGGCATCGTCGAGGCGTTCCGCGGCTCGCGCGACCGGACCGAGAACAAACCGGAGTGGATGGTCATGAAGGTGATCCCGGTGATCCCGCCGGAGCTCCGCCCGCTCGTGCCCCTCGAAGGCGGCCGGTTTGCGACGTCGGACCTCAACGACCTCTACCGGCGCGTCATCATCCGCAACAACCGGCTCAAGCGGCTCATCGACATCAAGGCCCCCGAGGTCATCCTCCGCAACGAGAAGCGGATGCTCCAGGAGGCCGTCGACAGCCTGTTCGACAACTCGCGCAAGGCCAACGCCGTGCGTAGCGACTCGAACCGCGCGCTCAAGTCCCTGAGCGACATGCTCAAGGGCAAGCAGGGCCGGTTCCGCCAGAACCTGCTCGGCAAGCGCGTCGACTACTCGGGCCGGTCGGTCATCGTGGTCGGGCCGGAGCTCCAGCTCCACCAGTGCGGTCTCCCAAAGGAGATGGCGGTCGAGCTGTTCAAGCCGTTCATCATCCGCAAGCTGATCGAGCGCGGCATCGTCAAGACGGTGAAGTCGGCCAAGAAGGTCGTCGACCGCCGGACGGCCGACGTGTTCGACATTCTGGAGCGGACGATCGACGGACACCCCGTCATGCTCAACCGGGCGCCGACGCTGCACCGGCTGGGCATCCAGGCGTTCCAGCCGGTCCTTATCGAGGGCAAGGCGATCCGCCTGCACCCGCTCGTCACGACGGCGTTCAACGCCGACTTCGACGGCGACCAGATGGCGGTCCACGTGCCGCTGTCGCACGATGCGATCCTGGAGGCGCAGATCCTGATGCTCGCCTCGCACAACATCATGAGCCCGGCGCACGGCGGCCCGATCGCGGTCCCGTCGCAGGACATGGTCCTCGGCATGTACTACATGACGAAGGACCGGGCCGGCCAGAAGGGCGAGGGCATGATGTTCGGCTCGACCCGGGAGGTCCGTCAGGCGTTCGACCAGGACCGTGTGGCGCTCCATAGCCGGATCAAGCTCCGTCTCAACGAGCCCACGTTCGACGGCGCCCACCAGGCCGGTGAGGTGATCGACACGGCCGTCGGCCGCGCGCTCTTCAACGACATCGTGCCGAAGGGCGTCGGGTACATCAACCAGGTCCTGACCAAGAAGAACCTCCGCGGCATCATCGCGGGCGTCTTCAAGGCGACCGACTTCCCGCGGACGGCGGCCTTCCTGGACGAGGTCAAGGACCTCGGGTTCGGGCAGGCCATGCTCGGTGGGCTGAGCTTCTCGCTCTCGGACATCGTGGTCCCGGACGCGAAGCAGACGCTCTTGAAGGAGGCCGAGGACCGCGTCGACGACATCCGCTCGAACTACGAGATGGGCTTCATCACCGAGGCCGAGCGGTACAACCAGGTCATTGACGTCTGGACGTCGGCGAACAACGAGATCTCGAACGTCCTCTACGAGACGCTCCAGAACGACGACGAGGGGTTCAACGCCATCTACATGATGGCGGACTCCGGCGCCCGTGGCTCCCGCGAGCAGATCCGCCAGCTGGGCGGCATGCGCGGGCTCATGGCGAAGCCGCAGAAGTCGACGGCCGGCGCGGCCGGGTCGATCATCGAGGACCCGATCAAGTCCAACTTCAAGGAGGGCCTGTCGGTCGTCGAGTACTTTATCTCGACGCACGGTGCCCGCAAGGGCCTGGCCGACACGGCGCTGAAGACGGCCGACGCCGGCTACCTGACGCGCCGGCTCGTGGACGTGGCCCAGGACGTGACGATCATGGAGCCCGACTGCGGGACGCTTCGCGGCGTGCGCATGGAGGCGCTCAAGGACAACGAGGACGTGGTCGAGTCGCTCCGCGACCGGATTGTCGGGCGCGTCTCGGTCCACGACGTTCGCGACCCCGAGAGCGGGGAGGTGATCGTCTCGCGTGACGACCAGATCACGGACGAGATCGCAGACCGCATCGACGCGACCTCGCTCGAGACGGTAGAGATCCGGTCGGTGCTGGCGTGTGAAGCCACGCGCGGCGTGTGCGCCCTGTGCTACGGCCGCAACCTGGCCAACGGCCGCCTGGTAGAGACGGGCGAGGCGGTCGGCGTCATTGCGGCGCAGTCGATTGGCGAGCCGGGCACGCAGCTCACGCTGCGGACCTTCCACATCGGTGGGACGGCGAGCCGCATCGCGGCCGAGTCGACGATCGAGGCCAAGTTCGACGGGACGATCGCGTTCGAGAACCTCCGCACCGTGGCCTCGGGGTCCGGCGACACGGCGAAAGCGATCGCGCTCGGTCGGTCCGGCGAGGTCCGCATCCTCGACCCGGACGGGAAGCAGCGGATCGCGTACACGATCCCCTACGGCGCCGACGTGGCCGTTACGGAAGGCCAGTCGGTGACGAAGGGCGACGTGATCGCGTCGTGGGACCCGTACAACTCGGTCATCGTGGCCGAGACGGCGGGGACCATCCGCTTCCAGGACATCATCGAGGGGACGACCTACCGCGAGGAGTCCGACGAGCAGACGGGGTTCCGCGAGAAGGTCATCACCGAGACGCGCGAGCGCTCGCTCACGCCGGCCCTCGTGGTCGAGGGTGAGGGCGGCCGCGAGTACACGATGCCCGTTCGCGCCCGCCTCCAGGTGACGACCGGCGACGAGATCGAGGCGGGCAGGGTGCTCGCTAAGCTCCCGCGCCAGTCGGCCGGTACGCGTGACATCACGGGCGGCCTGCCGCGCGTGATCGAGCTGTTCGAGGCGCGCCAACCGTCCGACCCCGCGGTCGTGACGGAGATCGACGGCGTGGTCTCGTTCGGCGGCCGCAAGCGCGGTTCGCAGGAGGTGATCGTGACGAGCCGCGACGGGGAGACGGAAAAGACGTACCTCGTCTCGCTGAGCAAGCACCTGCTCGTTCACGAGAACGACTTCGTGCGGGCTGGCGAGGCGCTCTCTGACGGTCAGATCTCGCCGCAGGACATCCTCGCGATCCTCGGGCCGACGGCGGTCCAGGAGTACCTCGTCAACGAGGTCCAGGAGGTGTACCGGCTCCAGGGCGTCGGCATCAACGACAAGCACATCGAGACGGTCGTTCGTCAGATGATGCAGAAGGTTCGGATCACGGACCCCGGCGACACGCCGTTCCTCGAGGGCAACCTCGTGGACCGGATCCAGCTGGAGCGGACGAACGACGAGCTCTACGACACGTTCGTGGTCGTGGACCCGGCTGAGTCCGACCTCCGGATCGGTGAGCCGATCACGCGGCGCCAGCTGCGCGAGACGAACTCGCAGATGACGCGCGAGGCGAAGCCGGCCATCGAGGTCCGTGACGCCGAGCTCGCCGTCGCCGAGCCGGTCCTGCTCGGGATCACGCAGGCGGCGCTGGCGACCGACTCGTTCATTTCGGCGGCCTCCTTCCAGGAGACGACGAAGGTGCTGACCGAGGCAGCGATCGCGGCCAAGCGCGACGAGCTCCTCGGCCTGAAGGAGAACGTCATCATCGGCCACCTCGTCCCGGCCGGGACGGGCCTGCGGAAGTACCGCGACGTGGTCGTCGGGAGCCGCCAGGAGCTCGAAGCGCTCCAGGCGACGAACGACGCGCTCGACCGCGGCATGTCGACCGGCGACGGCGACATTCTCGGCACGCCGTCCCCGGCCGCCGACGACGAGACGCTGGCGGAGATCAACCGCCGGCTGGGGTAACCGCCCCGCCCGCTTCTCGCTGGGTCTGCCGCCCCGCCCGCCTCTGCGGGCGGGGCGGTGTCGTTGTGTGGGGGCGGGGCGGAGGTGCCCCGCCCGCGTCGTGCTTGGCTGGAGGAAACCCGCACGCGAGCGTCTGGGGCGGGGCGGTGCCTGAGCGTTTGGTGAGGGCGCCCGCTTTCCCTTGTATTTGCTGGGCGGACGGACTACCTAGACCGTCCCCTGCCCACGCCTGCCATGTCCACGACCCCGCCCGCCGGGCTCCGCCCCGCCCTGTTCCTCGCCCTCGCCCTGACCCTCGCCGCGTGCGATGCGTCGGACTCCGCCCCGCCCGTCGAGGCCGGCTTCCAGGCCGATGTCCGCGGCGCGTTCTCGCGGACCGTTCAAGGGGCGGCGGCCGTGGACCCGCTCGCGGGCGCCGCCGTCGTCGCCGACCTGGGCATCGAGGCCCACGGCCAGACGCTGACCGCGCTCCGCCTGGGCGAGTCCGAGGCCGACGACACGTTCACGATCGTCGGGACGACCGCCGGCCCGCTCGTGCCCGGGACGTACCCGATCCGCAACGCGGCGGAGAGCCCGGTGGAGCCCGCGCCGTCGCGGTTCGTCGTCCTCTACCGCTACGACGGGCCGGAGGGCGGGGTGGCGCTGAGCACGTCGGGGACCCTGACGATCACGGCCGTCACGGCCGACGGGATCGACGGGTCGTTCGCGTTCGACGCGCAGGTTCTGGACGCCGACGTCAAGGATCCGGCCTCGGAGCCGGACCTGGCCGTGAGCGGGGCGTTCCAGGCAGAGACCTTGGACCGCCCCGCCCGGGCGGACGGCTAAACCAGACGGCTAGAAGCGGTAAAAGGCGCCGACGCCCGTGTTGACGCCCGTCGAGAAGTCGGCGAAGCCGTCATCGATGCCGACGTCGAGGCCGACCTCGCCGACCAGGCTCACGCGGCTCCCCAGGTCGTACTCGACGCCGACGATGCCGCCCGCGAACGCGACGTCCTCGAAGTTGACGAACGTGACGCTCGGCCCGACGAAGACGGCCACGCGGCGGACGGCGGGGAAGCGGAGCGGGACGGCCACCGTTGAGGTGCCGAAGGCGTCGTCGTTCCCGACGGTGAGAGACGTGAGGAGGCGGAGGCCGACGGTCTCGCCAAGGTGGAGGTCGAGCCCGACCTGCGGTTCGACGCCGACCTTAACGCCGACGCCAAGGGGGCGGGGCTGTGCGGCGGCGGAGCCGGCGAAGACGAACAGGAGGGCGAGGGCGGCGAGAACGTGCGGGGTACGCGACATGGGATCGGGGGGTGGGGGGAGCGCGCAAGCTAGGCCCGCCCCGCCCGTGCGCCCGCCACCAGCCCCGTTCGAGCCTGGGGCGGGGTGGAGGTCGCCGGTCCGTCGCGCCTGCTCACGCCGCGTTGTCGAGCGGCCTCTGGCATCCGCCCCGCCCCGGGCGTCACCCGTCGTCTAGGCGGGGCATCGCCTCGCGGCGGTCGCGCTCGATCTCCCCGACCTGCTCTTGCAGCTCGTCGTCGCCCCACCCGCGCGTGATGAGGACGGTCGCCAGGACGGAGAGCCCCAGCATCAGGGCGACGAAGACGATGACGAACCGGCGGGTTTGAGTCGAGGTCATGGTCGGGGCGGGGCGGTCGGAGCCGCCTCGCGGCCCCACGTCTGGACGAGCGCGTGGGTATAGGCCAGCGCGCGTTCGAGGTTCTGCACCGTGTTCCACTCGAACCGGCTGTGGAAGTCGTAGCCGCCCGTGAACACGTTGGGCGTGGGCAGGCCGCGCTCGCTGAGCCGCGCCCCGTCGGTCCCGCCCCGAACGGGCTCCAGCTCGAGCTCGACGCCCAGAGACCGCCCCGCTGCGAGCGCCAAGTCGATGACGCGGCGGTCGGTCTCCTCGATGTACGAGAGCATGTTCCGGTAGCTCTCCCGGATCTCCAGGCCGACCGTCGCGCCGGGCCAGTCGCGGCGCGCTCGGTCCGCGAGGTCGCGCACGAGCCGCCGCTTGGCCTCCATGCCGTCGTCGGTAAAGTCGCGGAGGAGGACGCGGAGCTCGGCCCGCTCAGCCGTCCCGCTGAGCGTGTGGGGGTGGAGGTAGCCCTCGCGGCCCTCGGTCGTTTCGGGCGCCTCGTCGCGGGGCAGCGCCGCCACGAACTCGGCGGCGACGCGGAGCGCGTTGACGAGGACGCCCTTCGCGTACCCCGGGTGCACGCCGACGCCCTCGACCACGAGGCGCGCCTCGGCCGCGTTGAACGTCTCGACGTTGAGCCGGTCGACGCCGCTCCCGTCGAGCGTGTAGGCGACGTCGGCGCCCAGGCGGTCGAGGTCCAGCTTCTCGGTCCCCCGCCCGACCTCCTCGTCCGGCGTGAACAGGACGCGGATCGTCGGGCGCGGGGCGGGGCGCTCGCCGCGGCGCCGGGCGTCCTCCTCGGCCCGCGCGAGGTCGGCGGCGAGCTGCACGATGACGGCCACGCCCGCCTTGTCGTCCGACCCCAGGAGCGTCGTCCCGTCGCTCGTGAGGAGGTCCTCGCCGACGTGCTCGCGGAGCGCCGGCTGCCGCTCGGGGTCGAGCACGAGGTCGGGCGCGCCCGGAAAGGCGACCGCCCCGCCCGCGTACGCCTCGTGGACGTGCGGGCGGACGCCCTGCCCCGGCGCGTCGGGCGACGTGTCCACGTGGGCCACGAGCGCGACCACCGGCAGGCCCTCGGACCCGGGCGGGGCGGGGAGCGTGGCCGTCACGTAGCCCCACGCGTCCATCTCGGCGTCGGCGGCGCCGAGCGCGCGGAGCTCGTCCACGAGGATCCGGCTGAGGTCCTTTTGGCGCTCGGTCGAGGGGAACGTGGTCGCGTCGGGGTCCGACGTCGTCCACACCTCGGCGTAGCGGCAGAACCGGCGTACGACGGGCGGGAGGTCGGGGAGGTCGTCGTAGGGGACGGGCACGGGGCGGGGGCGCAGAGTGACTTGCGGGGTGGGGCGGGGCGGCGGAGGTTGTCCACCCCGCCCGACCTCTACCTCCGACAGCCATGCGTATCGCCACGCTCTCGCTCGCGTTCCTGCTCTCCGCCTGCGACGGCGGTCTCGACGGCGGCGGGACGCCGTTCGTCTACGCCACAGACGGGACCGACATCGCCCTTGACCTGGCGCAGGGCGTCGACGGCGCCCTCGTCGTGGTCGGATCGACCGAGGGCGTGCCCCGACCGGCCGATGGGACGCTCGCGCTCCCGACCGTCCTCCGGTTCGGGCTCGACGGCGCGCTCCTCTCGTCGGAGGTCTACCGCGACGTCGGGTTCGGCGACGCGACGGCCGCGCTCCCCATGAATGGCGGCCTCGTCGTCGCGGTCGCCGCCGAGCCGGACGACGGCAGCGGGCGCTCGGTCCGGCTGTACCGGACCGACGGGCGGGGCGGGCGCGAGCGCGTCCTGATCCAGCCCGAGACGGCGTCGTTCGCCCCGCCCCGCGCGCTCCTGCCGGCCCCGGGCGGCGGCGTCTACGCGGCCGTCTACGCCACCCTGGCCGGCGCGCCGACGCTCTACCGCGTGGGCAGCGACGGCGGCGTCGTGTGGGCGGGGCGGCTCGAGGGCGCGCAGGACGTGCGTACGCTGGCCCCCGCCCCAGACGGTCTCTACGTGATGGGGCCGCAGAGCGCCGGGGGCGGGACGGTCGTCGCGCGCCTGGACGCCGACGGCGCCGAGCGGTGGCGCGTCGTGCGGCCGGAAACCGACGGGGCGGGGTGGCGGGCGACGCACCTCGCAGCGACCGCCGACGGCGTCGTTCTTCTGGAGAGCCGGGCCGGGTTCGCCGACGGCAGCGCGGTCCGCGTCGTCCGTGTGTCGGCTGAGGGCGAGGTGGGGGCGGCGGCGGTTCTCGCGGAGGCGGCCGGGGCGGACGGTCCAGACGGCGAGCCGGAGCCCGTCGTGCGCGGCGCGGCGCTCGCCGCGCTACCGGGCGGAGGCCTCGCGGTCGGCGTCGTTCGGGGGGGCGACTTTGACGGGCCGCCCCCGGAGGCTACGGTCGTGACACTGGACGCGGGCGGGGCGGCCGTGGCGCGGCGCTCGTTCGGGGTCCGCGGTCGGTGGACGAGCCTCAATGCGCTCCTCCCCCTCGCCGACGGGCGCCTCGCCGCGGCCGGCGCCGTCGGGCCGCGGACGGTGAGCGGGTACGGCGGCGACGACTTCGACGTCCGCGTCGAGATCTACCCAGCCGATTGAGCGGGGCGGGGCGGTACCTTTTCGGGCTCCCCGCCCCGCCTGTCTGAGCCCGCCCGTGACCGACGCCGCCCCGCCCGCCGCCCGCACCGAGACCGGCGCCGACCTCCGGCGCCTCATCCTCGACCACACGCGCCGGCTGCTGGTCACCGGCGGCTACGACGGGCTCTCGATGCGGAAGATCGCCCGGGGCGTCGGGTGCTCGGCGACGAGCATCTACCTCCACTTCGAGGGCAAGGACGCGCTCACGCACGCGCTCATCGACGAGGGCATGCGGCGGCTCTACGCCGAGTTGGACGCCCAAGCCGAGGACCGCCCCGCCCGCCGGCTCGACGCGCTGTGCCGGGCGTACGTCCGCTTTGGGCTGGCCAACCCGGAGTACTACCAGGTCATGTTCCAGCTCCACCCCGAGCGGATGGCCCGGTACCCGCCCGAGGACTACCGCCGCGCGCGGCGGAACGTGGAGCTGTTCGGGGAGGCGCTCGCCGACGGCGCCGCGGCCGGCGTGCTCCGCCTCGTGAGCTCCCCCGACGTCGCCGCGATGGCGCTGTGGACGGCCCTCCACGGCCTGGTCTCGCTCCTCCTCGCCGAGCGCGTCGACGCGCGCGTGGCGGGCGACGCGTTTATCGACGCCGCGGTCCGGCAGGCGCTCGCCGCGTTCGAGGTGCAGTAGGGGAGGGGGCGGAGGGAGCGGGAGAACGTGGGGCGGGGCGGTCGCGACCGCAGAGGCTGAGCGCCTCTTTCTCCTCCTCCCGACGCGGGCGGGGCGGGGGAGCCCTCGGGGCAGAGGCCGTGGCGGCGGACCTTCGGCCTACCTTCACCCGTTCAGGCAGAAGCCCTTTCGACTCCGGTCTCGCCCTCCTCCCCTATGGCTCTCCAGATCCACACCGCCCCGCCCGCCTCGCCCGGGCGCGTCGTCCTCGGCGTCACGCTGCCGGCGCTGCTCGACGAGGCCGTCGAGCAGCACCCCAACCCGAAGGCCTTCAACCAGCCCCGCGCGGGCGGCGGGTGGACGACCATGTCGAACGCCGCCTTCCGCGACGCGGCCGACGAGGTCGCGCTCGGGCTCCTCGCGCACGGGATCGAGCGGGGCGACCACGCCGCGCTCTTTATGGAGAGCGACCTGTACTTCTCGCTGTGCGACTTCGGGACGCTCATCGCCGGCGTCGTCAACGTCCCGCTCTACACCACGTACGCGCCCGAGAACCTGGTCTACGTGACCCAGCACAGCGAGGCCAAGGCCATGTTCGTCTCGGACGAGGCCATGCTGGCGTCGTTCGCCGGGTGGGCCGGCGAGGTCCCCGACGTGACGCTCGTCGTGCTCGCCCAGGGGAGCGGGGAGGGCGTCTCGCTCCCCGACGGCGCCCGCCTCGTCACGCTCGACGCGCTCCGCGAGGCGGGGCGGGCGGCAAAGGCCGAGGCCCCGAACCGGCCCGACGAGCTCCGCGACCTGATCGACGCCCAGGACCTGGCCACGCTCATCTACACGAGCGGGACGACCGGCATGCCCAAGGGCGTCATGCTGACCCACGAGAACATCTCGGCCAACGTCTACGCCGCGTACTCGGGGATCGAGGGCATGGGCGAGCAGGAGGAGGTGGCGCTCACGTTCCTGCCGCTCACCCACGTCTACGCGCGGATGCTCTCGTTCGCCGATGTCGCGTGGGGCCACCAGGTGTTCTACTCGAACCCCGACCAGCTCGTCGAGCACCTCCCCGAGATCCGCCCGACCGTTTTTGCGACGGTCCCGCGCGTGCTCGAGAAGGTGTTCGACAAGGTGCTCCTGGGCATCCAGCAGTCCGACGGCGCCAAAAAGAAGATCGGGACCTGGGCGCTCGGGCTCGCCCAGGACTACGACCTCTCCGCCCCGCCCTCGGGGCTCGGCGCCGTCAAGCACGCGCTGGCCGACCGGCTGGTCTACTCGACGATCCGCGAGAGGCTGGGGCTCACGCGCGTCCGCCTCGTATCGGTGGGCGGGGCGGCGCTCCGGGCCGACCTCGCGAACGCGTTCTCGGCCTTCGGCATCCCGACGGCCCAGGGCTACGGGCTGACCGAGACGAGCCCGGTGCTCACGACGAACACGCCCACGCGCAACCAGGCCGGCACGACGGGCCAGCCCATCGCCGGCGTCGAGATCGCGATCGCCGACGACGGTGAGATCCTCGCCCGCGGCCCGAACGTCATGAAGGGCTACTACAAAGCGCCCGAGAAGACGGCCGAGGTCCTCGACGACGACGGGTGGTTCCACACGGGCGACATCGGCGAGTTCACGCCCGAGGGCTACCTCAAGATCACCGACCGCAAAAAGGCCCTGTTCAAGCTCTCGACGGGCAAGTACGTGATCCCGCAGCCCATCGAGAACAAGCTGACCGAGAGCCCGCTCATCGAGCAGGCGGTCGTCGTCGGCCACAGCCAGAAGTACTGCACGGCCCTCCTGTTCCCGAACATGGAGGCCCTCCCGCTGTGGGCCAAGGACCGCGGCGTGACGGGGAGCGGCGAGGCGCTCCTGGAGGCCCCCGCGGTCCAGGAGGAGTTCGAGCGCCTCGTGGCCGAGGCCAACGAGGGCATGGACCACTGGAGCCAGGTCCAGCGCTTCCGGCTCGTGCCCGAGGCGATGACGGTCGAGAACGAGCTGCTGACGCCGACCATGAAGGTCAAGCGCCGAGCGGTCAGCGAGGAGTTCTCGGACGACATCGAGCGGATGTACAACGCGTCGGTCGAGGACCACGGGCGCGGCGCCTCCGTCGTCGCCTAGCCGCCCCGCCCCACACGGCGCGGCATGGGCGGGGCGGCGTGCCGATCTGCGCAGGTCGGTCTGCGTGGGGCGGGGCGGAGGCGCCGTCAGACCACCCCGCCCCCGGCGGTCGGCTCTCTCCTGCCGCTCGGGTCCTGCCGCGTGGGCGGGGCGGTCAGAGGCGGCGGGGAACGCCCGCGCCGGGGCGGCATCCAATACCGAGCCCCGGGCGGGCCCACCGGACGGACCCAAAGGGCGGGGCGGCCGCGACCGCTCAGACCCGGCGGCTTAACACTGTTAACCGAGACCCGCTATGGACACGAACACTCAGGCCGCCGGCCCCGCCGGCGACGGACACACCGCCGACGCCTCGCCTGACGCCGCCGCCGCGCTCCGCGAGCGGGGCGTCGACCTCGACGCCGTCGCCGCGCTCGCCGACCGGCTCGACGTCAACGCGCTCGTCCAGCAGTTTGCCGGCATGGACGAGGCGAGCGTCGCGCAGGCGCAGAAGTCGCTCGCAGGGGCGGGGCGGCCGAAGGAGGCCTTCACCCCGCCCGAGCCCAACGGCGACTACTACGACATCGAGGGGCTGATCACGGGCGAGCAGCACCGGAAGATGGCCGAGGTGCGCGAGTTCATGGAGACCGAGGTCGAGCCCGTCATCAACGAGGCGTGGCTGGGCGACCGGACGCCGCTCGACGTGCTGGTCCCGGGCTTCCGCAAGCTCGACCTCCTCACGCCGGTCTACGGCGAGGACCTCTCGACGCGACGGCCCAACGGGTCGGTGATGGAGGGCCTCCTGACGATGGAGATCGCCCGCGTCGACGTGTCGACGGCCACGTTCTTCGGCGTCCACTCCGGGCTCGCCATGCAGTCGATCCTGGTCTGCGGGAGCGAGGAGCAGAAGGCGGAGTGGCTGCCCAAGATGCGCAACTGGGAGACCATCGGCGCCTTCGGGCTCACCGAGCCCCACGTGGGCTCTGCGATCGCGGGCGGGGTGGAGACGACGGCCCGCCGCGAGGGCGACGAGTGGGTCCTAAACGGGCAGAAAAAGTGGATCGGCAACGCGACCTTCGCTGACATGGTCGTGATCTGGGCCGTCGACGAGGCGGACCGCCAGGTCAAGGGGTTTATCGTCCGGCCCAAGGAGAACCCGGGCTACTCGGTCGAGAAGCTCCGCGGCAAGGTGGCGCTCCGGGCCGTCGAGAACGGCGAGATCACGCTGACCGACTGCGTGGTCCCCGAGTCCGACCGGCTCCAGGAGGCCCACTCGTTCAAGGAGGTCGCCGAGATCCTCAAGCTCACGCGCGCCGGCGTCGCGTGGCAGGCCGTGGGGTGCGCGATGGGCGCCTACGAGCGGAGCCAGCGCTACGCGACGACGCGGATGCAGTTCGGGAAGCCCATCGCCTCGTTCCAGCTTATCCAGGACAAGCTGGTCCACATGCTGGGCAATGTGACGGCGCTCCAGACCATGTGCCTGCGGCTGAGCCAGCTCCAGGACGCCGGCGAGATGTCGGACGCCCAGGCGTCGCTGGCCAAGGTGTTCACGGCCGCCCGCTGCCGCGAGGTCGTAGCACTGGCCCGCGACCTCCACGGCGGCAACGGCATCCTGCTCGAGAACCACGTGGCCCGCTACTTCTGCGACACCGAGGCCATCTACTCCTACGAGGGCACGAACGAGGTCAACTCGCTCATCGTCGGCCGCGCCGTCACCGGCATCGGCGCCTTCGTCTAGATCCGGGTACGGGGTGCGAGGTACGGGGTACGCCGCCCCGCCCGCCTCGCGCCCCACCCCGCCCTCACCGTACCCCGTACTCAGTACCCCGTACCGACCCATGGAAACCCCGACCCTTACCCAGAACGGCTCCCGCGAGTCCGCCGCCGAAACGCCCGCGTGGGCCTACGCCCCGTTCCGCACGGCCGCCGTGTTGGGCGCCGGCGTGATGGGGAGCCAGATCGCCGCCCACCTCGCGAACGCCGGACTGGAGGTGCTCCTCCTGGACGTGACGCCGGAGTCGATCGGGCGGGAGGGCGGCAAGAACTCGCTCGTCGAGGGCGCCTTCAAGGCGGCGACCAAGATGAAGCCGGCCCCGTTCATGTCGGCCGACGCCCAGAAGCGGGTCACGCTGGGCAACTTCGACGACGACTTCGACCGGATCGGCGAGGCCGACTGGATCATCGAGGTGGTCGTCGAGCGGATGGACGTAAAAAAGGAGGTGATGGAGCGGATCGAGAAGGCGGCCAGCGACACGGCCGTCATCTCGTCCAACACGTCGGGCCTGCCCATCGCCGAGATCGCCGAGGGGCGGGGCGGCGACTTTAAGCGGCGCTTTCTGGGCACGCACTTTTTCAACCCGCCCCGCTACCTCAAGCTGTTCGAGGTCATCCCGACCGAGGATACGGACCCCGAGGTCGTCAACCGCGTGACCGCATTCGCGCGCGTCCACCTGGGCAAGGGGATCGTGGTGGCGAAGGACACGCCGAACTTTATCGGCAACCGGATCGGGACGTACGCCATGCTCGGCGCCGTCGAGCAGTTCGAGTCCGGCGACTACTCGATCGAGGAGATCGACGCCCTCACCGGCACGCTCATCGGCCACGCGAAGTCCGCCACGTTCCGCACGGCCGACGTCGTCGGGCTCGACACGCTCCGCCACGTCACGGCGAACCTCTACGACGCCATCCCGGACGACGAGAGCCGCGAGCGGTTCTCGGTCCCCGACGTGCTCCAGCGGCTCGTCGACCTCAAGTACCTGGGCTCGAAGTCGAAGGCCGGGTTCTACAAGAAGGAGGGCAAGACGATCAAGAGCTTCGACGTCGGGAGCGGCGAGTACGTCGACCCGAAGGAGGTCGGCTTCGACGTCTCGACGTTCAAGAAGGCCGGCGGCCTCCCCGCCCGCCTCCGCGCGCTGTGGGACGACGACGGCCGGGCGGGGCGGTTCTTCCGTGAGACCACGCTCGACCTTATCGGCTACTCGGCTCGGCGGACGCCCGAGATCTCGGACAGCCCGGCCAACACCGACCGCGCGCTCCAGTGGGGGTTCGGCTGGCAGATGGGGCCGTTCCAGGTCTGGGACGCGCTCGGCATCGACGCCGTCCGCGACGCGCTCCGCGAGGGCGGGGTGGAGGTCCCGGGCTGGGTGGCCGACGTGCCGTCCGAGGGGTTCTACCGCGACACCGAGAGCGGCATCCCCCAGGTGTGGACGCCCGGCAGCGGCCAGTACAAGGACGACCCCCGCCCCGCCGACGAGTGGGGACTGACGTACATCAAGGAGGACGAGAACAACACGCTCTGGCAGAACGACGACGCCGCGCTCCTGGACGTGGGCGATGGCGTGGCGCTCTTCGAGTTCCGGTCCAAGTCGAACAGCCTGGGCCAGGAGGTGATCTCCGGGCTTGAGGAGGCGATCCAGAAGGTCGAGGACGACCGCAATCTCCGCGGCATGATCATCGGCAACGAGGGGTCGAACTTCTCGGTCGGCGCCAACCTCGGTGAGGTGGCGATGGCGCTCGCAATGGGGGAGACGTCGGACCTGGGGCCGTTTATCGAGGCGTTCCAGAAGGCCGTCTTCCGCATCCGCTACGCGGCCAAGCCGGTCGTCGTGGCGGCGCACCAGCGCGTGCTGGGCGGCGGCTGCGAGATGACGATGGCGTGCCCGCACCCCGTCCTGGCGGCCGAGACTTACATCGGCCTCGTCGAGCTGGGCGTCGGTCTCATCCCGGCCGGTGGCGGGACGACCATGATGACGGCGCGGGCGGCCGAATTGGCCCACGACGGCGACCGCCCGAGCGAGGTGCAGGCGTTCCTCCGCCAGCACTTCGAGCAGATCGCGATGGCGAAGGTAGCCGAGAGCGCGTTCCAGGCTCGCGAGATGCACTTTGTGGACGACAAGGCGACGATCGTGATGAACGACGCGCGCCGGTTCCACGTCGCCAAGCAGGAGGTCGTGCGGTTGAGTGAGGAGGGCTACCTCCCGCCGCCGGTCCGCTCGCACATCCCGGTGCTCGGTGCGCCGGGCCGCGCGCAGTTCGACGTGGCGCTCCGCCAGTTTGTCGAGGGCAACTACATCTCGGAGTACGACAGCCACCTCGCCGGGCGTCTCGCGTGGGTCATGACGGGCGGCGACCTCAGCGCGCCGGCCGAGGTCCACGAGGACTACCTCCTGGAGCTTGAGCGCGAGGTGTTCCTCTCGCTCTTGGGCGAGGAGAAGACGCAGGCCCGCATCCAGAGCATCCTCACGACCAACAAGCCGCTCCGCAACTAGACGGTTCGGGGCGGGGTGGTTCGGTGTTCAGGGTTTCTGAAGCCGACCACCCCGCCTACGCCCGGAGACCTCTGAACCCCGAACGCTGAACCTATCAACCCATGCAATTGAACGAAGCCTACATCGTGTCCTCCGTCCGCACGCCCGTCGGGAAGGCGGGGCGGGGCGCTCTCAAAGACGTCCGGCCCGAGCACCTGGGCGCCACGGCCGTCACCGGCGCCATCGAGCGCATCAAGGGGTTGGAGCACGCCCGGATCGACGACCTCGTCATCGGGTGCGCCTACCCCGAGGGACCGCAGGGCAACAACATGGCCCGCGCGATCGCGCAGGTCGCCAAGATGCCGGACTCGGTGCCCGGTGTGACCGTTAACCGCTTCTGCTCGTCCGGCGTGCAGACGATCGCGCAGGCCTACAACTCGGTCTCGATGGGGCAGGCCGACTGCATCGTCGCGGGCGGGGTGGAGTCCATGTCGTCGGTCCCGATGGGCGGGTTCTACTTTGCGCCCGACCCCGAGCTGGCCGACACCGACCCCGACTTCTACACGTCGATGGGGACCACGGCGGAGAACGTGGCCGAGCGGTTCCACGTCGAGCGCGAAGCTCAGGACGCGTTTGCTCTCCAATCGCACCAGCGGGCGTCCGAGGCAATTGCCGCGGGCCGGTTCAAAGACGAGATCATCCCCGTCCACGTCCACGAGGTCGTGTACGACGAGGAGGCGAAGTCAACGACGACGCGCCAGTTCACGCACGACACCGACGAGGGGCCGCGTCCCAACACCAGCCTCGAGGTGCTCGCGAAGCTGCGTCCTGTGTTCAAGCAAGGCGGGAGCGTGACGGCCGGAAACTCGTCGCAGACGAACGACGGCGCTGCCGCGACGGTCGTTATGTCGAAGGCGCTCGTGGACGAGCTGGAGGCCGAGCCGATGGCCCGGATGCTCGGCTTTGCCGTGGCTGGCGTGGCCCCTGAGATCATGGGGATCGGGCCGATGGAGTCGATCCCGAAGGTGCTCAAGCAGGTCGGGATGACGCTCAAGGACATCGACCTCATCGAGCTCAACGAGGCGTTTGCGAGCCAGTCGCTCGCCATCCTCCGCGAACTTGAGATCGACCAGGAGAAGGTCAACGTGAACGGCGGCGCGATCGCGCTCGGCCACCCGCTCGGCTGCACGGGCGCCAAGCTGACGGCCACGCTGCTCCACGAGATGAAGCGGCGCGGGAACCGCTACGGGATCGTGACCATGTGCATCGGGGGCGGGATGGGGGCCTCGGCCGTTTTCGAGAACCTCCTGCGCTGACAAGCCCCGCCCGCCACGGCCGGCGGTTCTTCTACCCCTGGGACCGCCCCGCCCCGCTCGGGCGGGGCGGTCCGCTTTTGGCAAGTGTGGGGGCTCGTCTCAGATGTGACGCCTGCGTGCAGAGGACGAGGGGCGGGGGGATCCTCCGGCTCGCTTGGAGTCGAGGCAGGACCAAACGGTGATCGCTCGTAGGGTTATTCCCTAGTTTGGGGCGGGGGGGAAGTACGAAGCAAAAGTGCATAGGGACCTCTGTCGACGCCTTTCGGTACTGAGTAGGAGGCCCGGCGGGTGGCCCCCCCCCCCCTCTTCTCTTCTCCCCTCATCCTCTGATGGCAAATATCCCCGTTGAACACAAGAGCGGTACACCCTGGTGGCTGTGGCTGCTAGGCCTGCTCCTGCTGCTTGCGCTCATCTTCTTCCTCATCAACGCCTTCGATGACGACGAAGAAGCGGTCGCGGTTGTCGACCCAGTTGAGACCGTCGACCCCGTCGTCACGCCTCCGGTCACAGAGGTCGCCCTTGATCTGGCCAACGTCTACGTTACTCGAGTCCCAGGGGACCGGACGTTCTTCGTGGCCCCGAGCGAGAGCGAGACGGGCAACGAGACGCTCGTGATTCTGGACGAGGAGCCGTCGAGCGCGCCGGGGATCGAAGGGCAGGTCGACATCAACGAAGGCCAGTACGTGGACCTGTCTGCTGGGCGGATGGAGCCGCTCGGGGACATGAACCTTGCCGGTCTCGGTCTTAGCGACAGCGAGGCGAGCATGATGAACCCGGCGACCGAGATCGTGCGCATCGATGGCACGAACGTTCAGATCCTGGAGGCGCCGATGGGCGTCGACAACGTCGAGGTGGGTACCTAACCCCCTCGTTTGACAAGCTCCCCCTTCTCCCCCTCATTCCCATACCCTCTCTTCTATGTCTCGCATCGCACTTTCTGACTCTGGTGACTGGCAGCTCGAATTTCCCGACGACCAGGACGTTCGCGGGTACCCCGCCCTCGACGCCGATGGCAACCGGGTTGGCACAGTCGACACGATGATTGTCAACACGGACGAGGAGCGCGTTGACGCGATCCTCCTGGACGACGGCACGGAGTACCCCGCCCGCGACCTCTCGATTGGCGACGACGTTGTCTACCTGACGACCGTGAACGCTGCCGACGACGACGTTGACGGGACCGTCACCGTCTTTGGCGACTCCGGTCAGGTTCTCCGCCGCGAGCGTGTCGAGGACGCCGATTTCGACGCCCACGCTGACTCCTTCCGCACCCACTACGGGTCCACCTACGGCACGTCGGGTGGAGCGTACGAGGACTACGAGCCGGCGTACCGCTACGGCTACGAATCGGCCTACGACGACTCCTACAAGAACCGGCCGTACCTCGATGCGGAGGACGACCTCCGCACGGGCTACGGGACGGACTACGCTGACCGCGACTTTGACGCCGACCGCGATGCGGTCCGCTACGGGTACACGCGGGCGCAGCACGCCAACCGATGAGCGTGGACTCCATCGTCCTCGACCGTGACGGCGAGTCCGGCGCGGTCGAGTCGGTGGCGGACGGGCGCGTCCGCGTCCGGCTCGCGGGCGGGGCGGTCCTGGATCTCCCGGAGGGTGCGCTCGACGCGCTCCCCGACGGGACGTACCGGACCGACCTCGCGTTCGGAGCGCTTGCGTCAGGCGAGTCGACGACCCTCCAGGAAGTCGAGGAACGCCTTGCCATAAGCTCTCGCGTCCGAGAGACCGGCCGCGTCGTGGCTCGAACGGTCACAGAGACCGTCGACGAGCCCGTCGACGGGGCGGGGTGGCGCGAGACGGTCGACGTCGAGCGTGTCCCGGTCGGCCGCGAGGTCGACGCCGCCGAGCCCCCCCGCGAGGAGGGGGACGTGACCATCATCCCGGTCTACGAAGAAGTCCTCGTTGTTCAGAAACGCTTGGTTCTCCGCGAGGAGATCCGGCTTACAACGCGCCGAACGCCCACCGACGGGCCGACGCACGTCACTCTCCGTCGCCAGCGCGTCGAAGTCGAGCGGCTCCCGCCGTCCGACGCTGGTCCTGCGGACGGGTAGCCCTCGGGGCTGCCCCCCTCTCGACACCCCCTCTACTCACACCACTTCCCACCTATTCCCATGGCTAAGACTATTGTCGGCCTTTACGACGACCGAGCCACTGCACATGCCGTCGTCAACGATCTAGAATCCATCGGCTTCGGCCAAGACCACCTGCGTTTCGCCTCCAACGAGGAAGGCAAGACGACGGGGTACGACATCGACGCAACCAACGACGCGAGCCCCGACTCGCTCGAGAGCTACGGCGTCGCCAACGAGGAGGCCCGGTTCTACTCCGAGGGCGTCCGCCGCGGCGGCTCGCTCGTCATTGCCCGCGTCCACGACGACGACGTCGAGCGTGCCGTTGACATCATGGCGCGTCACAACCCGGTCCGTTTCGAGGACCGCAAGGAGGAGTACCTCACTGACTATGACGAGTCGGCGGACGCGTACGACAAGGCTCAGGTCGTCGAGAACCGCGACCGCTACGCCGATCAGCAGCAGCAGCGGCTCCAGGAGATCGAGGAGCACATCAAGATCGGCAAGCGTGAGGTCGTCCGCGGCGGCGTTCGCGTGCACCAGTACGTCGACACCGAGATGGAGCAGGAGACGCTCCGGCTCCGCGACGAGGAGATCCGCGTTGACCGCCAGAACGTCAACCGGACGCTCTCGCCCGACGAGGCGAACGCGGCGTTCCAGGACAAGACAGTCGAGGTCGTCGAGCGCGACGAGGAGGCCGTCGTCGAGAAGACGGCCATGGTGACCGGCGAGGTCACGGTCGGTAAGGACGTCAACGTCCGCGAGGAGACGGTCGGCGGCGAGGTTCGCCGGACGCGTGTCGAGGTCGAGCAGATCGCGGCCGACACGTTCACGACGGTCGAGCCCGAGTTCCGCAAGCACTACGACTCGACGTACGCGAAGTCGGGCAACGAGTACAACACGTACAAGCCGGCCTACGAGTACGGGTACGCGGCCGGGACGACGTACAAGGACCGCGACTACAACGCGATGGACAAGGACCTTCGCGCCGACTACGAGAGCCGTCACGGCAACGACAGCGCGTGGGACGACGTGAAGGACGCCGTCAAGCACGGGTACAACCGCGCCCGCGCGGCCGTCTAAATACGGACGCACCGCTGCTCACGTAGTAGCCCGTTTTACGGGCGGGGCGGGAGGTCTCTGAGATCTCCCGCCCCGCCCATGTCGCTCACTCGGCGCGGGCCATCACCCACCCCGCCCTCGCCTCACACTTGTATACACTATGGCTAACATCCCTGTCGAAAAACGAGACGCCGGCACCCCGTGGTGGGTCTGGCTTATCGGCCTCCTCCTCCTGGCCCTCCTCATCTGGTTCCTCGTCGGCCTGTTCAGCGACGACGACGAGGTCGTCACCGACGAGCCCGTCGTAGCCGTCGTCGACGAGCCGGGCCTCGACCTTTCGGACGTCTACGTCTCGCGCGTCGTGGGCGACAATACGTTCTTCGTGACGCCCGAAGACGGTTCGGGTCCTGAGACGCTCGTCTACCTCGAAGAGGAGCCCACGCCCGGAGACGACGTCGAGGGCCGCTACGATGTCACCGAAGGACAGCACATCGCGATCAACGGCATGATGGAGCCGGTCGGCAACACGGACCTCTCGCAGTGGGGGCTCACGCCGGACCAGACCAACCTGGTCGGCGACGAGTACGTCCGCGCTACGAGCCTGACGATCCTCGACGGTGACGCGGGGATCACGGAAGCTCCCCCCGCCATCGACCCGTCCTCGGGAGAGCTCACGTCGCTCACGGAGCTCCACGAGGCCATCGAGGCCGGTAACGCGGGCGAGCCTGTAAACCTCGTCGGCGCCCGCGTGTCGGCGCTCGCTGGTGACAGCACGTTCTACATCGGCGATGGCGCTCAGAGGACGCTCGTCGTCCTTGAGAACCTCGGCGAGAGCCAGCACGGCGACGGGACGGGCGAGGACGGCCGGTTCAACGTCAACCAGGGCGACATCGTCACGGTCCGTGGCACGGTCCGCCCCTACGCCCCCGCCATGCGCGGGACGTCGTCGCTGAGCGACGCCGATCAGGCGGCGGCTACCAGCCGCCGTTACGTGGTCGTGGTCAACCAGCCCAACGAGTTGACGATCCAGTAAGGCCCCGCTCGACGGACCGCCTTGGGGGCGGGGCGACGCCGCCCCGCCCCCTCTTTTTTTGCCCGCCCCGCCCCGCCCGAGCGCTCGGGCGGGGCGGGTGCTGTTTGTCGTACCGGCCTCGGGGAAGACCGCCCCGCCCCGAACTGTGGGGCGACTGGGGGCGGGGCGGGTCCGATCAGTCGTCGCCGCCGAGGAGGCCGGCGATGGCCCACGTGAGCAGGCCGTACACGATGGCGCCGATAAACACGGAGCCGAACCCGTCGGCCCCGAAGCCGGGCACGAGCCAGGCCGCGAGCGCGAACAGAGCCGCGTTGATGACGAGCGTGAACAGGCCGAGTGTCAGCAGCCGGATCGGGAGCGAGAGGAGCTTGAGGACCGGCTTGATCGTCGCGTTGATGAGGCCGAGCACGACGGCCGCGACGAGCGCCGCACCGATGCCGTCCAGTTGGACGCCGGGGACGAGGGTTGCGACGAGGAGCAGGGCCGCGGCGCTGGCGACCCAGCGGAGCAAGAGGGACATGAGGAAACGTGAGCGGGGTGGAGGAGAGCCAACCCTACGCGCCGCCCCGCCCGAAGGTGCTGCGCCGATCCCCTAGCTGCGAGCGCCCAACGCGGCGTATCCAGCGCGGACGCGGCTCGTGAGACTAGGCGGGGTGGGGCTCCCGTGGACGCCGCCCCGCCCGCCATGTCGGCCGCCCGGTTCTGCGTCGCGCTCCCGGCGCGCCCGCCCCGCCCGTCTGCGCCCGGCGGCTCGTCTTACAAGACGCTCCGCCCGCGCGGGCGGGGCGGGCTTGCTTCTTCAGAGCGAAAGGTTTACACTGTTAAGTCACCTTGAAGTTTGCTGGCCGCCGCCCCGCCCGCGGAGCCCGGCCGATCTGACCGGCTCGTTCCTCTCCCGTCTAGCCCCCCTCCCGATGGACGCCCTCGCCTTTTTTGCCGGCACGCCGGTTTGGGCCGCCGTGCTCGGCGTGCTCCTCGTCCTGTTCGCGCTCGGCTTTACGGGCGCACCGCTGTGGGCGTGGGCCGCGGCCGGCCTCGTCGCCCTCGTCGGGTTCGGCGCTCCGCTCTGGCTGACGGCCGTGTTCGTCGTGCTAGCCGCTGTCTTCCTCATCCCGCCGATCCGCCGGCAGGTGTCGCTCGCGGTGATGAAGGCGATGAAGGCGCTCAACTTCCTCCCCGTCATCTCGCGGACCGAGCAGGAGGCCATCGACGCCGGGACCGTCTGGGTCGAGGGCGAGCTGTTCTCGGGCAAGCCCGATTTCGAGCGCATCATGGCCCAGCCCTACGCCGGGTTGACCGAGGAGGAGCAGGCGTTCCTGGACGGCCCCGTCGAGGACCTCTGCCAATCGGTCGACGACTGGGAGGTGTGGCAGCGGCGGGACCTCCCAGAGAGCGTGTGGCAGAAGCTCCGAGACGGCCGCTTTTTCGGGCTCATCGTGCCCAAGGAGTACGGCGGTCACGGGTTCAGCCCGTCGGCCAATAGCGCGATCGTGTCGAAGGCGTCGAGCGTGTCGAGCGCGCTCGGGATTACCGTCATGGTGCCCAACTCGCTCGGCCCGGCCGAGCTGCTGGCCCACTTTGGGACGCCGGCGCAGAAGGACCACTGGCTGCCGAAGCTGGCGACCGGCGAGGCCATCCCGGCCTTTGCGCTCACCGAGCCGGGGGCGGGGAGCGACGCCGGCGCGATCTCGTCGCGCGGCACCGTCTTCCGCGGCGACGACGGTGACCTCTACCTCCGGCTCAACTGGCGCAAGCGCTACATCACGCTCGCGGCGATCTCGGACGTGCTCGGGCTCGCGTTCAAGCTCGACGACCCGGACAACCTGCTGGGCAAGGGCACGGACCTGGGCATCACGTGCGCCCTCGTCCCGAGCGACACCGAGGGCGTCGTGCTCGGCCAGCGCCACGACCCGCTTGGGGTCCCGTTCTGGAACTGCCCGACCGAGGGTCACGACGTGGTCGTAAAGCTGGAGGACGCTGTCATCGGCGGGGCGGCCGGGGCGGGGCGGGGGTGGACCATGCTCATGCAGTCGCTGGCGGCGGGGCGGGGCATCTCGCTGCCGGCGTCGGCGACGGCCGGGATCAAGCAGGCGGCGCGCGTGGCGGGCGCCCACGCGCTCATCCGCAAGCAGTTCGGGCTCTCGATCGGCAAGTTCGAGGGCATCGAGGAGCCGCTCGCGCGCATCGGCGGCTGGGCCTACATGATGGAGGCGGCCCGGCGGTACACCTGCGGCGGGCTCGACCAGGGCGCCGCCCCGGCCGTGGTCACGGCCATGATGAAGTACAACACGACCGAGCTGTTCCGCAAGGGGATCAACGACGCGATGGACGTGCTCGGCGGCAACGCCATCAGCCGCGGCCCGCGCAACCCGCTCGCGGCGGCCTACATCGGAACGCCGGTCTCGATCACGGTCGAGGGCGCCAACATCCTCACGCGGACGCTCATGGTGTTCGGGCAGGGCGCCATCCGGTGCCACCCGTACGCGCTCAAGGAGATGCAGGCGCTCATGGCGTGGGACGTCCGGGCGTTCGACGCCGCCTTCTGGCCGCACATCGGCCACGTCGTCCGCAACGGGTTCCGGGCCGTGGGCCTGAGCCTCTCGCGCGGGCTCCTCGCGGGCGCGCCCGTGGGCGGGGCGGCGGCCGGCTACTGGCGGAAGCTGTCGTGGTCGAGCGCCACGTTCGCCTTCCTCGCCGACCTCGCAATGGGCACGCTCGGCGGCGACCTCAAGCGGAAGGAGAAGCTGACGGGCCGGTTCGCCGACGTCTTTATGTGGATGTACTTCGGCGCCGCCGTGCTCCGCCGCTACGAGGCCGAGGGACGACTGAAAGAGGACGAGCCGTTTATGCGGTGGTCGATGGACTACGCGTTCGCCCAGATCCAGGACGCCTTCGACGGCCTGTTCGCCAACCTGGCGGTCCCCGGCGCGACGTGGCTGTTCCGCGGCCCGATCGCCGCGTGGAGCCGCTTCAACCGGCTCGCCGCCCCGCCCTCGGACCGGACCGGGCACCGCGTGGCCGCGGCCATGCAGGTCCCGGGCGAGCAGCGCGACCGCCTGTTCGGCGGCGTCTTCTCCACGCTCGACCCGGACCACACGCTGGGCCGCTTCGAGCACACGATGCGCCTCGCGTACGAGGCCGAGGGCGTGGTCTCGAAGGTGAAGGCGGCGATCCGCAGCGGGGCGCTCCCGAAGGCCCACCCCGCCACGCTCATCCCGCAGGCCGTCGAAGACGGCGTGCTGACGCCCGAGGAGGCCGCGCTCTTGCAGCGCGCCGAGGAGGCCCGCAACGACGCGATCCAGGTCGACAGCTTCACGACCGAGGAGTACTTCGAGAGCGCCGTCGCGCCCGACGAGGTGGGCGGCGACGGGCAGGCAACCGGCGACGGCCTGGGCGACGGCGCCGCCCCGCCCGTGGGCGCCGTCGGCTTTGGCGGTCCGGCCCGGACCGACGCCGGCGCGTCGACGTGGACGGGCGCCGTGGTGACCGAAGATCCGGCCGCCGAGGACGACGCGGTCTAGGCGTCCCCCGCGCATCGGCGTCGGGCGGGGCGGTTCCTCTGGGGGCCGCCCCGCCCTCGCGTGCGGGACGTGCGCCCGCCCCGCCCGATTCCGCCAACGCTTGGGTTGACGCGGGCGGGGCGGCCGGGCACCTTCCGAACCCCGAACCCCGAACCCCGAACCCCGAACCCCGAACCCCGAACCCCGAACCCCGAACCCCGAACCCCGAACCCCTACAGCACCGGCGCGAGGAGGCGCGTGGCATTCGCCGCGAACCGGAACGGGAACGACTTGTCCTCCAGGTCCTCGTACGAGATCTCCGTCGCCCGACCCAGGTCGCGCACGAGCATGGACTCCACGTCGTCGCAGAAGCCCTCGTCGCGGACGACGGCCGTGACCTCGAAGTTGAGCCGGAACGAGCGGTTGTCGAAGTTGGCCGTGCCGATGGCCGCGAAGTCGCGGTCGACGAGGGCCACCTTCTGGTGCATGAACCCGTCCTCGTAGAGGAACGTCCGGACGCCGGCCCGCGCCACCTCGTCGAGGTAGGCGTAGGGGACGTACTTGAAGAGGAGGCTGTCCGACGTGCGCGGCATGAGCACGCGGACGTCGACGCCGCGCAGCGCCGCCAGCTGGAGCGCCCCCAGCACGCGGCCGTCGGGGACGAAGTACGGCGTGGCGATCCAGATCCGCTCCTCAGCGCTCTCGATGGCGTGGGCGTAGAGGAGCCCGCACGTTTCGAGGTCGTCGGCCGGGCCGGAGGCGAGGACCAGCCCGCACTCGTCGCCGTCGGGGGCCGCCGCGGGCTCCCAGACCAGCCCGTCGAGCTGCTCGCGGGACCCGTAGAACCAGTCGCGCGCGAACGAGAGCTGGAGGCCCTGGACCATCGGCCCCTCGACGTCCAGGTGCGTGTCGCGCCAGGGGCCGATGTCGGGGTCGCGGCCCAGGTACTCGTCGCCCACGTTGAGCCCGCCCACGTAGGCCCGGCGCCCGTCGACGACCACGATCTTGCGGTGGTTGCGGAAGTTGAGCCGCAGCTTCTTCAGCCAGTTCCGCGGCCCGGTAAACCGGCAGACCTCGACGCCGGCCTCGCTCAGCTCACGCTTGTAGCGCCGGGGCAGCTTCCAACTCCCGACCGAGTCGTAGAGGAAGCGGACCTCGACGCCCCGCTGCGCCGCCGCGATCAGCCGCTCCTTGAACGCCGTCCCGATCCGGTCGTCGTGGACGATGTAGAACTGGGCGAGCACGTAGCGCTCGGCCGCGTCGATGCCGGCAAAGATGGCCTCGAACGTCTCGTCGCCGTCGACCAGCAGGCGGACCCGGTTGCCGCTCGTGAACGGGGTGGTCGAGAGGGCGCCGAACGCGCGCATCTCGCCGGCCTCGCGGGCGTCCTCCGCCCCGCCCTCGCCGGCGTCCTCGCCGGGCTCGACGAGGAACGGGGCGAGCGGCCCGTGGCGGGCGCCCTCGACGCCCTCCCGGACCCGGACGTTGAAGTCCTGGAGAGCCTCGACGTAGTCCTCGAACTTGCTCCGCCCGAACACGAGGTACAGCGGGAGCGCCACGAGCGGGAGCGTGGCGAGCGCGAACACCCAGGCCGTCGCGCCCTGCGGCGTCCGCGTGTTCATGACCGCGTCGATGACCGCGAGGAAGCCGAGGCCGTAGACGACAAGGCCGATGCCGACGGCCCAGACGCCGTCGAGCCCAAACAGGGTAAAGGAATCCATGCCCCAATATCGCCCGCCCCGCCGCGCGCAGGGGCGGGGAGGAGAGGGGTCAGGACACCACCCCGCCCCGACCGTGGGCGGGGCGGGGTGGCGTGTAGGACGAGCGGCCCCAGCCCCGGCTTGGCCGCCCCGCCCGCACCGTCTCTTCGCGCGCTCGTCGCCCGGACCGCGCACGGCGGGCGGGGCGGGGCCGTAGCCTGTGCACGTTGGGACCATACGTGACCGGCGGCCCGGAAGGGCGCGGCCGGACGGAGCCAGGCGACGATCAGAGGTGCCCGCGCAGCCCGCCCCGAGAGGGCGGGGCGGGCGGAATCGGAGCGTGGACCGCGTGGCGGAAACGCCCCCGCACACACCGATTCCGGCGACCCCCACGGTGGGGCCGCCTTCTCCAGCCGCCCGCTGCGCGCGGGCCGATCTCGCTATGACGTTCTCCGACCTCGGCCTCCACCCCGCCCTCGTCCAGACGGCCGCCGACCTGGGCTACGAGGCGCCCTCCCCGATCCAGGAGGCGCTCGTGCCCACGCTCCTCGCCGGCCGCGACGCCATCGGCCAGGCCCGCACGGGCACCGGCAAGACGGCCGCCTTCGCCCTCCCCGCCCTCCACAAGATGGCCGGGACCGCGGGCGGGGCGGTGCAGGTCCTCGTCCTCACGCCGACCCGCGAGCTGGCCGTCCAGGTCGCGAGCGCCGTCCACACCTACGGCCGCGCGTTCGACGTGCGGACGCTGCCCATCACGGGCGGCCAGCCGTACCACAAGCAGATCAAGCGGCTCCGGCGCGGGGTCGACGTCGTCGTCGCCACGCCGGGCCGGCTCGTGGACCTCGTGGGGCAGGGGGCCATCGACCTGGGGCACGTCCACACGGTCGTACTCGACGAGGCCGACGAGATGTTCTCGATGGGCTTCGCCGACGACCTCGACGCCATCTTCGACGCGCTCCCCGACGACCGCCAGACGGCCCTGCTCTCGGCGACGATGGCGCCGGCCGTGAAGCGGCTGGCCCAGAAGCGGCTCCGTGACCCCGAGGTCGTCTCCGTCACCGACGGCGACCGGACGGCGGCCGACGTCGAGCAGCGTGGGTACTACGTGAACGGCCGCGACAAGCTGAACGCGCTCGTGCGCCTGCTCGAGACCGAGGACGTGACGAGCGCGCTGTGCTTCGTGCGCACGCGGGCCGGCGCCTCGGCGCTCGCCGCCGACCTCTCGCGCCGGGGCTACGCGGCCGAGGAGATCTCGGGCGAGCTCAGCCAGTCCCAGCGGACGGCCGTGCTCGCGCGGTTCAAGAACAAGACGGTCCGCATCCTGTGCGCGACCGACGTGGCCGCGCGCGGGCTCGACATCGACCACGTCTCGCACGTGTTCAACGTCGACCTCCCGCACGACCCCGAGGCCTACGTCCACCGCGTCGGGCGGACGGGCCGGGCGGGGCGGGACGGCGTGGCGCTCTCGCTCGTCACGCCGCAGGACCGTGGCCTGCTCAAGCGCGTCGAGCGGGCCGCCGGCCGGGCCATCCCGCAGGCCGAGCTGCCGTCGGTCGAGGACGTCGAGGCGGTCCGCGCCCAGCGCCTCCAGGCCGACGTCGTGGCGGCGTTCGAGACGGCCACCGACGCCGACCGGCAGCTGGTCCTCGACCTCGTCACCGAGGGCCGCGACCCGATGGAGGTGGCCGCGGCCGCCTTCGCGCTCGCCCGCCGCGAGCGGGGCCAGGCGCCCGTCGAGCGCATCCAGCTTCCCGGCGCGCGGCGCGACCACGGCCACCGCCCCGCCCCCAGCCGCGACCGCGGCGCACCCCACCGTGGCGCCCGGAGCGAGGGCGGGGAGGCCGGCTACGTCCGCCTCGCCATCGACGCGGGCTACGACGCGCAGGTGCGCCCGGGCCAGGTCGTGAGCGCGATCGCGCGGACGGCCGACATCCCGGGCAAGGCGCTCGGCAAGATCCTCATCCACGACGCCCAGACGCTCGTCGACGTCCCGGCCGACCTCGTGGACCAGGTGCTCGCGCAGTCGGGCGACCTCCGGTTCGGCAAGCGGCTCGCCCAGATCGAGCGGGCCTAGAGCCGGCGGGGCGGCAGGCCGGTCCGTCAGCGGGTCGGCGCCCCAATCACGTTCCGACGGACCTCCGCCCCGCCCGCGTCGTGTACGCGGGCGGGGCGGCCGCATGGAGGCCGGCGCCTTCTTCGTCCCGCGCACGCGCGAGGGCGGGGCGGTCGCCCGTTGCGTGCCCACGTTTCCCCGCCCCGCCCATGCCCACGACCCCGCTCACGGGACGCCTCGCCGCCGGCCTCGCCGGCCTCGCGCTCGCCGCCGGGTGCACGCCCGCCCCGCCCCTCTACGCCTCGGAGCCCGTCGCCGAGACCGCCCCGGTCGTCGTCGACGGCGCGGCCGGCGAGTGGCCGCAAGCGCTCCGGCCGGTGCCCCGCGAAGGCGGCCTGACCGTCGGCCTCCGCCACACGGACGACGCGCTCTACGTGGTGCTCGTGGCCGGCGACGAGCGGCAGATCCGGCGCGTCTCGGCCGGCGGCCTCCGCCTGTGGCTCGACCCCGAGGGCGGGACCGAGCGCGTGCTCGGGATCGGCTACCCGCTCCCGCTCCCGACCGGGATCGCCCGGGGCGGTTCGGTCGAGAAGCGCCGGTTCGAGGAGCGGCTGGACCGGGTCGCGGTGCAGCGCGGGGGCGGGGCGGAGCAAACGTTCGCGGTGGACCGCCTCGACGGGCTGGAGGCGGCGGCGCAGTGGACGGACCGCGCCCTCGTCGTCGAGCTCCGCGTCCCGCTCGGGGCGGACAGCCCGGTCGCCGTCGCGCCCGGCGAGGCGCTCGGCGTGGGCGTCGAGCTGCTGGCTTCGGGGGCGCCGCCGCCGACCGCCCCGCCCCGCCGCGGGCCGGGGGCCGAGGCGGAGGAGCGTGAGACGCCCACGGTCACGAGGTGGCTCCGCACGGACCTCGCGCGCTAGCGCGCCCTTCGGGTGGGTACGGGGTGCGAGGTACGGCCCGATCCGACCTCGGCGCGCGTACCGCGAGTACCCTGTGCCTCTACCTGTGCTTTGCGCTAGCTCTGCGGCGGCGCGACCGAGAGCCGGACGCCGGGCGCCCCGGGCCGCGCGAGGACCTGACGGGCCGGGGCGCCGGCTTGAAGGAACCGGCGCCGGAGGCCCTCGACGCCAGCCGAGTCGGCGGTGACGGTCAGACGGAGGCTGGGGAACCGGGCGGCGAGGCCAGCCAATCCCATCACGCCGACCGAGTCGGCCGGGACCGGCCGGGCGCCCACCACGACGGACTGCACGCCGACGGAGGCCGGGGGGAGCTCGAGGGCGGCGGCGGCCTGGCGGACGACGATGGCCTCGGCCTCGGGCGGCAGCCGCCGCGCGGCGGCGTAGGTCACGACGACGCGCGTCGGCCCCGCCCCGACGGACACGTCGGCGCCGAGGGGGCGGACGCCGTCGGGGAGCGCGAGGTCGCCCAGCACGTCCGTGACCTGCCCGCCCAGCCGCTGCAGCGTGACCGAGGGCGGGTCGGGTGCGACGACGGACTCGGTCGGGGCGAGGCTCGTCGAGAACCGGGAGGCGATCGCGTCGAGGTCGCCGTCCGACGCCAGGAGCTGCTCGAACCGCACCGTCACCGGCTCGCCGGCCCCCGACGAGATCAGCCGCTCGACGCCGCCCCGCTCGTCTTCGTCGATCCACCCCGTCGTCGCCACGCGGAACCGGACGTCCGAGGTCCCCACCCCCAGCGTCACGTCGCGCGAGAGGACCGACGCGTCGCCCCGGGCCTGGATCTGTGCGGCGGCGGCACTGACGGCCCGTTCGACCCGAGTCTCGCGCAGGAACTGCATGAGCGACGTCGTGAGCGGGAACGAGACGACGGCGATAAACGCGACGACGAGCCCGACGCGCGCCCACGTCGACTCGAACACGCGGACCGACGAGAGCGACGGCGACCTGTCGATCCGCCCCGCCAGGCCGGGCAGCGACGTGTTGCGGTGCCAGTCGCGCGCGGCCGCGAGCACGTCGTCGCGGTGCATCCCGACGAGGAGGAAGGCGCCCATCCCGCTCAGGACGATGCCGCCGAGGTTGGCCCCGAACAGGAGGAGCGGCCCTTCGAGCAGGTCCCACCGCTGCGTCCCGATCGCGAACCCGGCCACGCCGAGCGGCGGGATGAGCGCGACGGCGATCGCCACGCCTGGGATTGACGCCGAAAGCCGCTTTTCGCGCGAGACCGTCACGACGGCGCCCGCGAGGCCCGAGAACACGGCGATCCCCAGGTCCAGCGTGGTCGGCCGCGTGCGCGAGGCGATCTCGGGCGTCACGTCTTGGAACGGGAGCACGAACACGAGCACAGCCGCCAGCGCGACGACGCTCGCGGCCCCGATGATGATCGTCAGCGCGGTCTGGAGCGCGAGGCGCCCGTCGCCGACGGCGAGCGCGAGCGAGAGCCCGAGCAGCGGCCCCAGCAGCGGCGCCACGAGCATGGCCCCGATGACCACGGCCGTCTGGTTGAGCCCGAGCCCGAGCGTGGCGATGGCGCCCGAGAGCAGGAGGACGAGCCAGAACGGGAGGTCGGTGTCGGTCGCCGCGTCGGCCGTGTCGCGGTAGAGGGCGGGGCAGTCCCACCGGCGGAGCCCGAACTTTTCGCGGGCGGCCTCCTCGATCCTCGTGCCGTCGTTCGTGCCGTCGGCCTCCGGGGCGGGGCTGTCGAGGGCGGGGTGGCGGTCGTCGGCGGGCGGGGCGTCGGGCATCGATGGGGGAGGGCGGGGCGGCCAGAGACGCTACGCACAAGATGCCCACCCCGCCCCCGCGACCGTCCGGCAGACGGGGAACGATAAAGGAAATCGGCCCGGGGACGCCGCGCAGCGCCGGGCGAAAACGGGGGCGGGGCGGCGCACGCGGGCGGTAGTTTCGAGCATGAAGACACTTGCTGATCCCGCCGTCCAGTTCGACATCTTCGGGGGCGTGAGCCGGAGCGGGGCGGTCGAGGCGGCAGTGGAGGCGATGGCGACGGCGCCAGCCGAGGCCCGTGGTGCCGTTCACACCAAGCCCGATATCGCCCGGTTCGTCCTCGACCTGGCGGGGTGGCGCACGTCGGCGGACCTCCTGCGCATGAGGCTGCTCGAGCCGTCGTTCGGGACGGGCGTGTTTTTGATCGCCGCCGTGCGGCGCTTGCTGGACGTGTGGGAGCAGACGCCAGACCGGACCATCGACCAGCTCAGGGGGCGCATCCGGGCCGTCGAGGTCCACCGGGCAACGGCCGCGGCGACGCGGTCCCGGCTGCTCGCTCTGCTTGCGGACCGCGCGATCCCGGAGGGCGAGGCCTACGCGCTCCTGGACGAGTGGCTACGGCAAGACGACTTCCTGCTCACCCCGCTCGACGGACCGTTCGACGTGGTCGTAGGGAACCCGCCGTACGTCCGTCAGGACGCCGTCGCCGCCCCGCTCGTCGCGCGCTACCGAGCTGATTACGAGACGGTCTACGACCGAGCCGATCTCTACGTCCCGTTTATTGAACGTGGGCTTCGCTTGCTGAGCGACGGCGGGCACTTGACGTACATCTGCGCGGACCGCTGGATGAAGAACCGCTACGGCGGCCCACTCCGCGAGATGGTGACGCGCGGCTACGCGCTCCGCCACGTCGTGACGCTCCACGGGGCCGACGTGTTCGACGCAGAGGTGGACGCTTACCCGTCTGTGTTCACGATTCAGCAGGGCAGAGCGCAGCGTACCCAGATTGCAGTCGTAGAGAACCCGTCTGTCGGACCGGCTGACCTTGCGCGTCTTGCGAAGATCGTCACCCGAGGAGGGGAGGCCCCAACGGGGGAGGGTGACGACGTGCGAATGGTGACAAGCGTAGGGTCGGGTTCCGCTCCCTGGGTCCTCGAAGCGTCCGACGCGCTGGACCTCCTCCGCCGGCTAGAACACGAGCACCCGACCATCCAGGATGCCCAGTGCCGAGTCGGGATTGGGGTAGCGACCGGGGCTGACCGCGTGTTTATCCGCCCCGCCCCTGACCTCCCCATTGAGCCGGACCGCGTCCTCCCCCTGGCTGTTGCGAAGGACGTCCGGGAGGACGGCACGCTCCAGTGGTCCGGCCGCGCGCTCGCCAATCCGTTCGACGACGAGGGTGCGCTCGTAGACATTGGCGCCTACCCCCTCTTGCGCGCGTACCTCGAGAGTCATGGCGAGGTCGTTCGCAACCGGCACGTCGCTCGCAAGGCACCTCAAAGGTGGTACCGCACCATTGACAAAGTGCGCCCCGGACTCCGAGAGACCCCGAAGCTCCTGATCCCCGACATCAAGGGCGGGGCGGTCGTCGCGTATGACCCGGGAGAGCTGTACCCGCACCACAACCTGTACTTCGTCACGTCCGACGAGTGGGACGTGCGCGCGCTCCAGGCCGTCCTGCGCTCGCGGGTGGCCGAGTTCCAGGTCGCCGCGTACGCGGTGCGGATGCGGGGGGGGTACCTCCGGTTTCAGGCCCAGTACCTCCGCCGCATCCGTCTTCCCCGCTGGTCTAGGGTGCCTGCCCTGCAGCGCAGGGCGCTGGCGGCCGCCGCGGTCGGGCCGCGCGAGGCGTGCGACCAGGCAGCTCGGGAGCTGTTCAGTGTGTCAGACGCGGAGTGGGCTACCATCTGCGAGACACTTGAGAACTGATGGCTGTTGACCTCGCGGATTTCGAACGGCGTGCTACAGAGGCTGTGCAGGTATTCTGGAGTACGCGGAAGCGTGCATCGGCAGCATCGGGCACGACCGACATCGGGAGCCGGGGGGCTGTCACGGCAGGAAAGAACCTCGACGGGTTCCTCGACCTGATCCGGGCTGTCGTCGTGGCGAATGGGCTCGGGGAAGACACCGTCTACTGCGGCACGCAAGGGACGCCTCGCCTGCGGCACACGGTCTTGCCCGGGTACTACCGCCCGAGCAAGGACTGGGACGCTCTCGTCGTCCACGGCGACGAACTGGTGGCCGCCGTCGAACTCAAGAGCCAGGTCGGGAGCTTCGGCAACAACTTCAACAACCGAGCGGAGGAGGTCGTCGGAATGGGAGAGGACCTGCGCGTGGCCTTTCGAGAGGGCCTTATCGGCGACGCGCCCCGCCCTTTCACTGGCTACCTCATGCTCCTCGAAGAGGCTCCCGGGTCGTCGTCCGCCGTCCGTGTGTCGTCGGGCCACTTCGAGCCGGACGCTGTGTTCGAGGGGGCGTCCTACGCCGAGCGCTACGAGATCCTGTGCGGGAGGCTCGTCCGCGAGGGCCTCTACGACGCTGCGACCGTCCTGCTGTCAGGCGCTGAGGGCGGGGCGGAGGGCCGGTTCCGCGACGTTAGCCCGACGACGAGCCTCCGCGCGTTCGTGGCACGGCTCGCCGCGCGTGTGGCCGAGGTCGCCGCCCGCGGATAGACCCACCCCGCCCCGCCCTCCGGTGAGCGCCGGGCGAAAACGGGCACGGCGCGGCGCACGCGGGCGGGGCGGCCGAACGTTCGCGTGCCGCCGCCGTACCCTCCGAGACCCACCCCGCCCCGCCCACGGGGCCGCCCGCATGGAGCTGTCCACAGAAGAATCGCAGCAGGCCGGCCAGGCCCCGCAGCGCCCGCGCCGCCACAGCCGCCAGGTCGTCCTCCGCCACACGGTCGACGGCGAGGAGCGTGAGGTGCGGATCGGCGGCGGCGCCCCGATCTCCGTGCAGTCCATGACGACGGGGAAGACCCACGACGTGCCCGGCTGCCTCGCCGAGATCCGCGGGCTCGCCGAGGCCGGCGCCGACGTCGTCCGCGTGGCCGTGCCGCGGCCTGAAGACGCCGACGCGCTCGCGGCGGTCGTCGCGGGGAGCCCGGTGCCCATCGTGGCCGACATCCACTTCAACTACCAGTACGCCCTGCAGGCGCTCGAGGCCGGCGTCGCCAAGGTGCGGATCAACCCGGGCAACATCGGCAAGCCCGAGTGGGAGCGCGAGGTGCTCCGCGCGGCGAAGGACCGGGGCGTGCCCATCCGGATCGGCGTGAACTCGGGGTCGCTCGAAAAGGACATCCTCGACAAGTGGGGCTTCCCGCGGCCCGAGGCCCTGTTCGAGAGCGCGATGCGCCACGTCGAGGTCTGCGAGCGCGAGGGGTTCGAGGACGTCGTGATCTCGGTCAAGCACTCGGACGTGTACTTCATGATCCAGAGCTACCGCCTGCTCGCCGCCGAGACCGATTACCCGCTCCACCTGGGCGTGACCGAGTCGGGCAGCCTCAAGACCGGGCCGATCAAGTCGTCGATCGGGATCGGCTCGCTCCTCGCCGACGGCATCGGCGACACGATCCGCGTCTCGCTCGCGGCCGACTCGGTCAACGAGGTGCTCGTGGGCCACCAGATCCTCAAGTCGCTCCGGCTCGGGCGCCCCGGCGTCAACGTCATCGCGTGCCCGACGTGCGGGCGCCTCGCGGGCGACCTCTTTTCCGTGGTCGACGAGGTCGAAGAGGCCGTCGCCAAGCGCGGGTTCGAGAAGGACCTCAACGTGGCGCTCATGGGCTGCGCCGTGAACGGGCCGGGCGAGGCGGCCGGCGCCGACCTCGGCGTGTCGCTCGGGCGGGGCCGCGCGCACCTGTTCAAGCACGGCAAGATCGTGGGGACCGTCGACCAGGGCGAGATCGCGGACGCCGTGATCGACCTCATCGAGCGCTGGGACGACGAGGCGTAGCGCACCGCCGACTCGCCCTCCCGCACCCGCGGGCGGGGCGGCCCTCACCGGCCTCTCCGGGTTCGTTCTGCTGCTCCGCCTCGTGTCCGGGCGGGGCGGGACGTATTCTGCTCGTTGAAAGCGCTTTCGCTCACCGCCCCGCCCCCGTTTTGGCCGTCACCATCTACGACATCGCCGACGAGGCCCACGTGTCCATCGCGACGGTCTCGCGCGTGTTCAACGAGCACCCCCGGGTGTCCGAAGACACGCGCCGCCGCGTGTTCCGCGTGGCGGAGCGGATGGGGTACGAGCCGCACACGGGCGCGCAGAGCCTGGCCCGGAAGGGGACGAACCTGGTCTCGGCCGTCGTGCCGGTGATGACCTCGTTCTTCTTTATGGAGGTGCTCCGCGGGGCGCAGGGCGGGCTCGACGGGAGCCCCTACGACCTCCTCGTCTACCCCAGCCGGACGTTCTCCGGCGTCGACGCCCAGCTCGGCCGGGCGCTCCAGCGCGGGCGCTCTGACGGGCTCCTCCTCGTCTCCGTCCGCCCGACGCCGGACCGCGTGCGGCGGCTCCAGGCGACGTCCCAGGCCGTCGTCCTCGTCGACGACGCCCACGAGGCGTTCGACTCGATCACGGTCGACAGCCGGTGGGGCGGGCGCGTGGCCGTCGAGCACCTGATCGAGCGGGGTCACGAGCGCGTCGGCCTCCTGCTGCCCGTGCCCGGCACGACGCCCGGCGACGAGCGGCTCGCCGGCTACCACGACGCGCTGGCCGCGGCGGGGCGGGAGCCCGACCCGGACCTCGTCGTCTCCGCCGACTGGCACCACGACCTCCAGGGCTTTACGCGGTTCGCGGGCTACCGAGCCATGCAGGTCCTGCTCGACCGCTTCGCCGACCGCCCCGCCCAGCGGCCGACGGCCGTGTTCGTCGCCGCCGACATCATGGCGTTCGGGGCGCTCCGGGCCGCCCACGAGGCCGGCCTCCGCGTCCCGGGCGACCTCGACGTCGTCGGGTTCGACGACGTCGACGCGAGCGCCTACCTCGGACTCACGACGCTCCACCAGCCGATGGTCGAGATGGGCCAGCTGGCGACGGAGAAGCTGCGCCGCCGCCTCGACGACCCGGGCGCCCCGCCCTCGCACACCGTCTTCGCGCCGCGCCTCGTGGTCCGCGAGACGACGGGCGGGGCGGCCACGGCGCCCTCGGCGTAGCGGGCCGCCGCGCGATCTCAGCGCGCCGCGCGTTCTACGCGGCCCATCCCGCCCGCCCGTGACCGCTGCCCGCCCCGCTCCGCTCGTCCGCCCCGCCGGCCGCTCGGCCCCGTTAAGGCGCCTTCGCCTGGGCGGGGCGGTCGCGCTGAGCCTCCTCCTCGCAGCCGGGGCGGCGGCACAGACCGCCCCGCCCGCCGACCTCGCGCGGGCCGAGGCCGCGTTCGCGGCCGTCACCGCCGACCGCCCCGCCCCGTGCGCGCCGGGCGGGGCGGCGTGCGCCGACCTCGCCGCGCTCTGCCGCGCCGACGCCGCCCTGTGCCGCGGCGGCTTCGCCCCGTTCGCCGGCGACGACTCGACGTTCGCCGTCGAGCGCGTCGTGGACGGCGAGCGCCGGCTCGTGGCCCTCAACCGGAGGGGCGAGGACCGCTTTCTCGCGCTCCCCGGCGGCGCCCCGCCGGCCCCGTTCGTCGCCGTGTTCGCGTCGTCGGGCGGGGAGGACCTGCCGGGGCTCGTCGTGAGCGTGGGCGAGGCCGACGTGCTGTACGGCCTCCGCGTCCCCGCCCGCGCAGCCGTCGTCTTCCGCCCCGCCCGCGCACCCGACGTCCGCCCGCGCGGGCTGGACGAGTAGCCCGCCGCTCGGGCGGGGTGGGCAGCGGGGGGCGCCGTGTGCATCTTGCGCCGGACCGCCCCGCCCCGGACCCCGACGCTGGAGACCGGGTACCACCCGCACAAGCGGGGCGGGTTCGTTCTACACCCAGTTCCACACGAGGTCGTCATCCCTGCGCAGGTGGGGACCCATCCGATTCCCCCCACAGAGTGGCTCGTCCCGGGTTCGTCTACATCCTCGCCAGCAAGCCCAACGGGACGCTCTACGTCGGCGTGACGAGTGACCCCGCACGCCGGATCAGTGAGCACCGGAGCGGGGCGGCCTCCCGGTTCACGACCGAGTACGGCGCGGACCGCCTCGTCTACGTGGAGCGCTACGACAGCATTCAAGACGCGATCGAGCGGGAGAAGCGGCTGAAAAAATGGAACCGGGCGTGGAAGCTGCGGATCATCCGCGAGCAGAACCCGACGTGGCGGGACCTGTGGGCGGACCTGGAGAGCCAGCCGGGCAGCCGGGGTTCTTCGTGGGAAGGCCGCATGGGTCCCCGCCTGCGCGGGGATGACTCGTCTGGAAAGGGCGGGAAGGTGAAGGGTGGGTCCGAGCGCCAGGGCGGGGCGGTCGTGCCACCCCGCCCCTCCGCCCCCAGCGACGGGCGGGGCGGGGCGGTCGGGCGGGCCGCCGCGCTGCTCGCCCTGCTCCTCACGTTCGCCGCGTGCGGCGACGAGCCGGCCGAGACCCGGCTGGCGGGCGAGGGGCCGGCCGTGCTCGCCGCGCTCGCCGTCGAGGTCGAGGCGCCGGCCGAGGGCGACTCGCTCGCCGAGGCCCGCGCCACGTTCCAGGCCGACGAGGCCGGCTCCGTGTGGTACGACGCGCTCGCGGCGCCGGGCGACGACGCCGCCATGGGCTACACCGTCGACGGCCGGCCGGTCCTCGACGGGTGGCGCTGGTGGACCGATGCCGACTCGACGACGCTCGGGCCGCGCGAGCGTGTCCGCGGCGTGGCCCGGCCTGACGTGGCCCTCCGGTCGTACCTGGCGCGCGACACGTCGGGGTTCCTCGTCAAGCTGTTCGACCAGATCCGCGGGCGCCGCCCCGCCCGGCTCAGCGAGCGCGTGACGCTGCTCGACGGCGGGGCGGGGCGGCCGGGCGCGCTGCTCGTCGAGGTCCCCGACGAGATGGGCGTCGTCGCGTTTCGTCCGGTCCGCGGCGACCGCGGGGCGGCCGGGCTGTACCGCGTCGAGCAGGCCGGCGACGCGCTCGCCTTCGCCCCGGCCGACCTCGCGGCCGACTCGGCGGCGACGGGGCCGGTGTGGACGGCCGCCGTGGCCGCGGGCGGGGCGGTCCGGTCGGTCTCCGTCGCGGCCGACGTGCCGGAGGGCGGCCGCGACGCCGCGTTCCGCCTGGGCGAGATCGCCTTCGAGACGCCCGGCGCCGTCGCCGTGTCGACCGGCCCGACGGCGGCGGCGGCCGTCGCCGAGGCCCGGCGTGCGCTCGCCAACGCCGGCGCGCTCCGCGAGCGCCGGAGCCGCCGGCTGGCGGCCGTCGTCGACGACATCGGGTTCGAGACCGAGGACGAGGCGACTAACATGGCCTTCCGCTGGGCGGCCCTCTCGCTGGACGCGCTCGCCCGGCGCGACTCGGGCCGCGTGTACCTCGCGCCCGGGCTGCCCGGCGCCGAGCCGGCTTCGTACCCGTCCGCCGCGTGGACGGTCGGGGCGTTCCTCGACCTGGGGCAGTGGGACACGGCCCGCGACCTGGTCACGACGCTCGGGGCGGCCCAGCGGTTCGACCGCCGGATCGACCTGCTGGGGCGCGCGCCCGACCTCGTCCCTTACGACGGCGACCCCGTGTTCGCGTCCGCCGACGGGACGCCCCTGTTCCTCGGCGCCGCCGGCGACTACGTTCGCACCACGGGCGACCGCTCGATCGTGACGGGCGGGTCGGACTTCTGGTTCAAGACGGTCTTCGCGCTCCGCGGCATCTACGAGCCCGATACCCGCAACGGCAGCGCGACCGACGACCAGGGCTTCCTCGTGTCCCGCGGCCCGCGCGGCACGTTCCTCGACGGCGATCCCGAGCGGGGCGGGGCGGTCCGCCGTGGGGCGACGGCCGAGGGGCAGGGCGCGCTGTACCAGGCGCTCGAGACGGCTACGCAGTTTGCCCGCATCATGGGCGTCTCGCAGCGGTCGTCGGCGTCGTGGTATGCCGACACGTCGGATGTGCTGCTCGACCAGTTCCAGCGCCGGTTCGTGCGCGCCGGCGACGTCGCGGACCGGGTCGACGGTGGCCGCCCCGCCCCCGGCGAGCGGCCCGGCGGCCTGCTCGCGCTCGCGCTCCTCGACGGGCTCCCGACGGAGGAGCGCGGGGCGCTCGCGCAGCGGCTCGCCGAGCGCCTCGTGTTCCCGTACGGCGTCGCGTCGCTGGCCCAGACGGACACGCTGTTCCACCCGTACCTCGACGCCCCCGACTACTACCCGGCCGAGGCGGCGCGCACGGGCGGGGCGGTGTGGACGTGGCTCGCGGGTCCGGTCGCGACGCTGTTCGCGGAGACGGGCGGGGCGGGGGCGGCGGCCGAGCTCATGCGCAACCAGACGGTGCTCCTCCTCGACCGCGACGTGATCGGGGCGATCCCCGAGCTCGTGGCCGGGCACCCGCGCACGGCCGAGACGCCGCCGGCGGTCGGCGGGGCGCCGGTCAACCCGTGGAGCCTGGCGAGCTACGTCCGGGGGACGGTCGAGGGGCTGGTCGGCGCGCGCTACCAGAGCGCCGACACGCTCGTCGTGGCGCCCAGCCTGCCCGAGTTCTGGGGCGAGACGACGGTGCGGATGCGCCTGGGGGGCGGGGCGGTCCGCCTCACGCTCGCGGGCACGGCGACGGGCCTGGACGCCCGCGTCGAGCCCGAAGGCGACCTCCCCGCCGGGGCGGCCATCGTCTTCGAGGAGTCCGGGCGTCGCGTCGTGGTCCCCCTCGGGCGGAGCCAGGGCGACACGCTGACCGTCGCGCGCGACCCGTTCGACGTCGCGGTCACGCCCGAGGGCGCCACGCTCGACGGCGAGCTGACGGACTCCGCCCCGCTCGCCGACCGCGCCGCCGACTGGAGCGCGTTCGCGTTCGCCACGCCCGACCTCCGCGACGAGTACCCGGTGATGCGCGCCGTCGAGAGCCGGCGCGATCTCGGCCCCGACCAGATCCTCCGCGACAACCCCCGCGCGCGCGTCGTGCTGAGCCAGACCGACCCCGACGGCGACGACTGGGGCGCGACCAGCACGTTCGTCTACCCCGAGGGCGTGGCCCGGGGCGCCCTCGACGCGACCTATCTCGAGGTGGCCCGCGACGACTCGACGACCTACGTCCGCGCCGAGTTCGCGGCCCTCCCGCGCGACCCGCAGACGATCGTGGCGTTCGCGATCGACACCGAAGATGGCGGCCAGACCACGGTGGGCAACGGGGCCGACTACGCGTTCCCCGAGGACCAGGGTTACGAGTACGTCGTGTTCGTCGGCGACGGGCTCGTCGTCGAGGACGCCGCGGGCCGCCGCGTGGGCGAGCTGGCGGGGCAGTCCGTGTTCGAGCCGTCCACGGGCTCGCTCCGGTTCGCGCTGCCGTCGTTCGTGGTCCCCCCGCTGGGACGGGGCGCGACCGTGACCATGCTTGTCGGCGCGCTCGAGCCGGGCGAGGGGGCGGGGCGGTTCCGGCGCGTCGCCGAGGAGGTCTCGGCGACGACCGGCGGCGGCCGCGTGGACCGGCGGGCGCCGAACGTGTACGACGTGGTCGTCGGGCGCGTCCGGTAGGCCGCCCCGCCCCGCCCACCAGCCGTAGGGGCGACCAGCGGTCGCCCTGGAGACGGAATGCGCCACCCCGCCCTGGGCGGGGCGGTCTGCTACCACCGCGTCGGGCCGGGCAAGGCGCCGAGCACCGCGAGGACGGCGTGGTACCCCGCCGAGAGCCCGTCGAGGACGGGTTGCCACAGGCGGAGGTCGCCCGCGGCCTCGAAGGCGTCGAACGCCGGCAGCAGCGCCGTCCGCTGGACGAGCAGCTTGGCCGCGAGCAGTCCCCAGCCGTACGGCGCCCCGCCCAGGACGTGCAGGAGTGGGGCGCCGAGCCAGAGCGCTAGGTTCGCCGTGTGGAACAGGCCGAGCGCCGCCAGCACGCCGGCCGGGTAGTGCGCGCCGGCCCCGGCGTGCCGCCGCTTCTGGCGCCAGAACGCGCGCGGCGAGGGCGGGGCGGGCGAGGGCACCGCCGCCCGCGCGTCGAGCACGTAGTCGACCGGCGCGGCGTCCGCCCGCGCGACGGCTTGCACGAGCAGGTCGTCGTCGCCCGAGAGCGACGCGGCCGAAAAGCCGCCGACGCGGGCGGGGAGGCCGCGCGGGTACGACAGGTTGCGGCCGACGGCGTGCCACGGCCGTCCCCACCCCGCCCCGGCCGCGGCCAGCGTTGCCGTCTGGACCGTCTCGTAGCGGGCAAAGCGGTTGGTCCACCCCGCCCCCGGCTCCATCGGCCCGTAGCCGACGAGGACGGCGCCGTCGTCGGGCGCGCCGTCCGCCCCGCCGGCCCAGAGGGCGAGCGCGGCGAGCCACGTCGGCGGCGGGCGCCCGTCGGCGTCGGTGAGGGCGAGGCGGTCGTGGCGGGCGGCCTCCACGCCCTGTGCGAGCGCGTGCTTTTTGGGCGGGAGCCCGGCCGCCTCGGGCTCGCCCGGCGCGACCGCCACGAGCCGGAGCGCCGGCCCGCCCTGGCGCTCCCACACCTGCGCCCGCCGCGCCACCACGTCGGCCGTGGCGTCGGTCGAGCGGTCGTCGACCACGACGACCTCGAAGGCGGGGCGGCCGTCGGCGCCGTCGTACCGCTGCCGCGCGAGGGCGTCGAGGAGCGCCGGCAGGCGCGCGGCCTCGTCGTGCGCCGCCACGACGACGCTCACCGGGAACGGGGCGGGGTGGGGGAGCGGCGCGTCGGGCTCCACCCCGCCCTCCTGGACGCGGCGGAGGCCGGCCCCGGCCCACGCCCACCCCAGCGCCTGCACGACGAACGCGGCGACGAGAACGGCGAGCCAGACAGACAGCGACATCAGCGCAGGGCGGGTGGAGCGGGCGGACCCCTCAGGCAGACCCGGCGCTCAGGCCAGCGGGCGGGGCGGGAACTCGGGGGGACGCCCAAGATCGGTCCGCGGGCGCCCGGCTATCTTCGCCGCCCCGCCCGCGTGCGGGAGTCCGCCCATGCCCACGCCGCCCGCCCCGCCCGCTCCCCCCCGCCCGGTCACCGTCGGGCGGTTCCCGGAGATGGGCACGTTCTGGACGGCGGCCAACGTGCTGAGCCTGTCGCGCGCCGTGCTCGTGGTCCCGATCGCGAAGCTCGTCTACGACGGCGGCCCCATCGGGTGGATGTTCGCGCTCATCGGGCTGGCGATCGCGACCGACTGGTTCGACGGCCGCGTGGCGCGGTGGAGCGGGACCGTCAGCGAGTGGGGGAAGGTGCTCGACGCGACGGCCGACAAGCTGGCCGCCGCCGCGGTCACGGTCGCCCTCCTCGTGCGCCCGCCCGAGGCCGGCCCGTCGCTTCCGCTGTGGTTCGTGGTCCTCGCCGTCTCGCGCGACGTGCTGCTCGCCGCCGGCGGGCTCGTCCAGACGCGGCGGCTCGGGCGGTTCACGTCGTCCCTGTGGAGCGGGAAGGTGGCCGTGGCCGCGCTCGCCGCGACGGTCGTCGCCGCGCTCCTCGCCGCACGCCCCCCGGTCCTCGACGCCCTCGTCGGGCTGACGGCCGCCGCGATGGCCGTCTCCATCGTCAAGTACGGCCTCCGGTTCGTCGCCATCGTCCGCCACGGCCCGGCCGCCCTCCACGCCGACGGCAACACGCTCTGCCCCGAGCACCGCGTCGGCGGGCGGGGCGGCGGAGGCAGGTAGAGCAGGTAGAGCAGGTAGAGCAG
>NZ_JAVRHT010000025.1:0-54699 GCF_031846415.1 Rubrivirga litoralis
GGGCGGCGCCGGTGCCGTAACGTCCTGTGCGGGGGCGGTCCGCCTGGGCCGCCCCGCTTTGCCTCCCCCACCCCGCCCATGCCCGAGAACGCACCCGACCGCTCCGCCGCCCCGCCCGTCCGCTCCGCCGTGCTCCTCGGAGGCACCGGCCTCGTCGGGGGGCACGTGCTCCGGCTCCTCGCCCGCGACGGGCGGTGGGGCCGCGTCGTCACGCTCGGCCGGCGGCCGATGGAGCCGGCGTCGCACCGCCACGAGGACCACGTGGTCGACTTCGACCGGCTGGCCGATTCCGCCGACCTGTTCCGGTGCGACGACCTGTTCTGCTGCCTCGGCACGACCAAAAAGCAGGCCGGGTCGAAGGAGGCGTTCCGGCGCGTCGACCTGGAGATCCCGGCCGAGGCCGCCCGCCTCGCGCGCGCGGGCGGGGCGGCGCAGGGCCTGCTCGTGAGCGCGCTCGGCGCCGACGCCGACTCCCGGATCTTCTACAACCGCACGAAGGGAGAGGCCGAGGAGGCGTTCCGCGACGCTGGCTTCGAGGCGGTCCAGGTGGTCCGCCCGTCGCTGCTCACGGGCGACCGCGACGAGGTCCGCCCGGGCGAGCGCGCGGCCGAGGCCGTGCTCGGCGCGCTCCGCCCCGCCCTCGTCGGCCCGCTCCGGCGGCTCCGGCCGACGCCGGCCGTCGACGTGGCCCGGGCGCTCGTGGCCATCGCGGCGGCCGCCCCGCCCGGCGACCACGCCTACGGGCCGCGGACGATCGCGTGGTGGGCGCGGCACGTGTAGCGGCGGCCGGTCAGCGGGCGGGGCGGAGGTCGAGCACCCCGCCCGCACGAGCGTTTGCGGCTGGGGGCGGGGTGGTTGGAGTTGGGCGCTGGTGGTCGTTTGCTTACTCGCACCCACCCCGCCCCTCCGACTTCCGCTTGGTACCAGCGGCGAGGTGCACGTACCGGGATCGAAGCGCCAGGCGTTCAGTAGATTGAACGCCCCGACTGAGGATGCTATGACGATCGAGATCGACCGCGAGGACGACGGCCGCTGGCTGGCCGAAATCATGGAGCTGCCTGGTGCGATGGCATATGGCGACTCCCGCGAAGAAGCGGCAGCCCACGCGAAGGCGCTCGCACTTCGAGTCCTCGCTGACCGTCTCGACCACGGCGAGGACGTGCCTGACATTGCACCGCTGTTCGCAGTCGCGGCGTGAGCCAGTTTGGATCGGTCAAAGCGAGGAAGCTGCTACGCGCGCTGCTCAAGCTCGGGTGGAGCGTCAAGCGGGAGACCGGAGGCTCACACAAGGTGCTGGAGCGCGAGGGGTGGCCTGACTTCGTGTTCGCCTTCCACGACGGCGTGGAGGTCGGTCCAAAGATGCTGTCGCGCGTGGCGAAGCGGACCGGGCTGAAGCCGAACGACCTCTGAATCGAGGTGCGTGCACAGAAGACGGCTCGCCTGCGAAGGGCGACGACCGCTCGTGTTGGTTCAGAGCGCAGGACACGCCGCTGGTCGAATCCGCTGCCGACGCCGCGGGCGGGGCGGGCGCCTGCGGGGCGGGCGGGGTGGCGCTCTGGCAGGCGCTCAGCTCCGGCACGGCGCAGTCGCGGCTCGACCCGAGCGTCCAAGACGTCCACGCCGCCTGAAGCTCTACCACCCCGCCCCGCCCGGGCGGGGCGGTCAGAGGCCCGGCAGGCCCTCCGGCTCCACGAGCGTCGTCTCCACCGTCTCGCGCGCGAACGAGCCGAACACGCCCAGCCCGCCCTCCACGTTCGTCGTCACGTTGGGGATCTCGCCCGGCGACAGCGTCGAGCCCCCGCTCTGGACCGACCGCGTCTGCACGAAGTCCTGGAAGGCGGCGTCCAGCGAGACCAGCGTGAGCGACTGCGGGCCGAGGTAGCCGAACGCGAGGAAGGGAATCTGGACTAGGAGCGAGCCGTCGCCCAGCCGCGTGTAGCCGGCCTCGTTGATGACCGGCGACGTGCCGACGCGGACGTTCTCGTCGCCGGGGTCGTCCTCGCACAGCAGCGTCCCGGCCGGCTCCTCGACGCAGTCCAGGAACCGGCGGACGATGGGGACCGGCCGGAAGCGGCCGGGGAGGTTCCGGCTCCGGTACCGCGTCTCGCCGTCGACCGTCACCCGCTCGAACTCGTCCGGCGCGAGCGCCTGCGTCGAGCCCACAAAGGCGGCCTGCCGCTCGGGCGTCGACGACGCCGTGATCTGGACGGCCGGCCCCTGCCCGAGCCCGTACGGCACGACTGGGTCCGGCCCGCGCACGACGTCGAAGTCCGGGGGCACCGTCGTCTGCGCCGTCAGCCGCTCGCCGTCCGGGCCGACCACGTCGAGCCGGTACGTCCGCCGCTCCAGGACGGCCGCGTCGCTCTCGGGCAGGTACACGCCGGCCGGGCCGGGCGCGTAGGCGTAGACCGCCTCGTCCGCCCCGCCCGCGTCCAGGAGCGTGACCGTCACGCGCGCGCCCGCGACCGCCGCCGCCGCCGGGTCGTACGGCTCCAGCAGCGGGACCGTCCGCGACAGGCGGACCGGCGGGAGCGCCTCCTCGGCTCCCAAGAACGCCGAGACGACGAGGTCGGGCCGCTCGCCCTCGGCCGAGTCGCAGCCCCCGACGAGGAGCGCGAGCCCGACCAGGACCGACGCGGAGAGCGCGAGCAGGGCGGGGCGGGGCGGGATGGGCATGGCGGATGACGGGCTACGAGTACCGGGTGACGAGCAAAGACCAAAACGGGCGGGGCGGGGTGGGAAGGCGGCGGACTCGGGGCGTCCGTGCTCATCGCTCATCACCCGTCGCTCAAAAGTCCAGCGACAGCGAGACGTTGGGGAGGATCGGGAGTTGGCGCACCTGGCCGACCTCGACCGGGTTCTCGTCGAAGTCGTACGTCTCGAACCACAGGTTCCGCCGGTTGTACACGTTGACCAGCTGGAGCTGGAGCTCGTAGTCCGCGAACGCGACCGTGCCGCGCTTGGTGAACCCGACGTCGACGCGGTGGTAGGGCGGCAGCCGCGTGTTGTTGAGGGCCGGCGAGTCCAGCGCGTTCACGTCGCGGTCCTCGAACGGGAGCCCCGAGACGATGTAGCGCCGGGCCGGCACGGTGTAGGCCTGGCCCGTCGCGTAGGCCCCGGCGAGCGTGGCCCGCCAGCTCCGCCCGAGGTCGTAGTTGGCGACCAGCGTGACGTCGTGGAGCCGGTCGTACTTGGGCGGGAAAAAGTCGCTGAACGCCGGCTCCGCCGGGTAGCGCCGCCGCGTGACGCCGACCGTGTAGCCTACGAGGCCCGTCAGCCGCCCCAGCCCGCGCTCAAGGAGGACCTCGGCGCCGTAGGCGTAGCCCTTCCCCGACCGGAACAGGTCGGCGTAGTCCAGCCCCGACACGTCCTGGAGCTCGGGCCGCGTGTCGAACAGCTCGCGGAGCGTCCGGCCGTAGACTTCGACGTCGAGCCGCCACGCCGGGCCGAGCCGCGTCTTGAGGCCGAGCACGGCCTGCTCGCTCGCCTGCGGCCCCACGCCGGGGCCGGTCGTGAGCCAGGTGTCGAAGCCCGAGAACGCCTCGTTCGAGACCAGCGACAGGAACTGGTGGTACCGCCCCGCCGCCGCCTGGATCACCACGTTGTCGTCGAACGACCGCTCGACCTGGAGGTGCGGGGCGAAGCGGACGAACGTGGCCGCGACCGGCTCGGCGTCGTCCAGCCGGTCGTCGGCCCGGTTGCGGAAGGCGTCGGTGCGGAGGCCGCCGGTGACGGTCCACCCGTCGCCGAAGCGCGTGCGGCCCTGGACGTAGGCCGAGCCGAAGGTGGCCGGGTTCGAGAAGCTGGTGCCCACGTTCTCGTTGAACTCGCTCTCGAAGTCGAGCCCGAACCGCCCCGCCCGCGCGCCCACGCGGAGCTCGACGCGCTCCGACGGGAGCCACTCGCCGTCGACCTGCGCCGCGTACTCGGTGATCGTGTTGGGCTGGCGGAACGTGGTCTCGGCGACGGTCCCCACGGGGTAGCTGAAGTAGCGCGTGGCCGAGACCTGCGCGCTCGCGAAGGCCGTGCCCGAGAGCACGCGGTTGTAGGTGACCGAGCCCGTCCGGTTGCCGTAGTCCAGGTCGAACCGGGCGTCGTCGCCGAACGGCACCACGACCTGGTCGCGCCCGGCGTAGGCGGCGACCGAGAGCCGGTCGTTCGGGCTGAGGTCGACGCCCACCTTCCCGTTCACGTCGTAGAAGGAGAAACTCTCCGGGATGCCGTCCTCGTCCAGCTGGCTGCGGAGGAGGCCCAGGAGCGGCTCGAGCGTCGAGCGGCGAACGTTGAGCGAGTACGACGCGCGGCCGCCCGCGATCGGCCCCTCGATGCCGGCCCGGCTCGCGAGGAGCCCCAGCGTGAGCGTCCCCTTGCGTTCGTTCCGGTTGCCGTCGCGGTTGTAGATGTCGACCACGCTCCCCAGCCGCCCGCCGTACTGCGACGGGTACGCCCCTTTGTAGAGGCGGACGTCTTTGATGGCGTCGGTGTTGAACGTCGAGAAGAAGCCGAAAAAGTGCGTCGGGTTGTAGACCGTCGTGCCGTCGAGGAGCACGAGCGTCTGGTCCGGCGAGCCGCCGCGGATGTAGAGGGCCGAGGAGAAGTCGTTGGCCGCCTTCACGCCCGGGAGCAGCTGGATCGAGCGGAACAGGTCCGCCTCGAACACGGTCGGCAGTGCCTCGACGAGGTCGATGGACACGGTCTGGACGCCCGGCGGCCGCTCGTTTTCGAGCGTCTCGTCGGCCTCGACGACGACCTCGCCCGACGTCACGCCCTCGGGCGCCAGGTCGAAGTCGAGCCGCCCCGCCCCGCCCGGCTCCAGCGTGAGCGCTCGCCGCTCCGAGACGTAGCCGATGTAGCTGGCGACGACCGTGACCTCGCCCGGGGCCAGCCCGCCGAGCGAGTAGAAGCCCTCGGCGTTCGTGGCCGCCCCGCGCCCGGCCTCGACCACGCGGACCGTCGCCTGGAGCAGCGTCTCGCCCGTCTCGGCGTCGCGCACGAACCCGCTGACCGAGCCGGTCTGCGCCGCGGCGCTCGCCGCCAGGGCGAGCCCGAGCCCGGCGGCGAGGAGGACGGCGAGGGCGGGGCGGCGGACTCCCAGCGGGACCTGCGGCATCGGGCGGGGTGGGGTCGGGGCGCACGGGAACGCCGCCGCCCCGCCGTCGGTGTGTCGCGGGCGGGGCGGTAAGGTCCGCAGACGCGGCGATGCCAGAGGTTACGGCCCGACCCGCTCCAGCACGGCGCCGTCGGGGCACAGCGTCGACTCGCGGCCGACGAGCCGCCCCGGCCCGGCCTCCCGCCCCGCCCGGACGTAGCGCGTCGCCGCCCCGCCCTCGTTCCACCGGAGCACGAGCGCGCCGTCCTCGACGGCCCACGTGTGGACGCGCTCGGCGCGGACCGAGTCGGGCCGCTCGTAGCTCCACGCCACGCCCCCGTCGGCGTCGAGGCGGACGTAGGCGTCGACGATCTCGGGGTCCGCGCACGTCTCGCGCCACGTCGTCCCGACGAGGTCGGCGCGGTCCAGGCGCGCCGCGCCGGCGCACGCGGCGAGACCGAGCAGGAGGGCGAGGGCGGGGCGGGGCATGGCCTAGTCTACGATCCGAATCGTACGATGGCAGCGGGCGCAGAATGCACCACCCCGCCCGCGTCGTGGGCGGGGCGGCAGCGTCCGGGACCGCCTCGCCCTCGTCGTCGGCGTGGGCGGGGCGCTACGCCGCCTCGGCCTCCTCGACCGTCTCCATCGGGATCGCCCGGTCCGGCCGCTCGCCCGTCTCGATGTAGCGCGCAACCTCCAGCACGGCCCTTTCCTTCGTCTTCGCCTCCAGCATCAGGTCGTACGGGTCGTCCGCCCCGCCCACGCCGTCCATAAGACCGAGGAGGCGGTCGACGTCGTCCATGTCGAGAAAGTCGGCGTGGCCGGTCCGCGTGCCCGGCTTGTGCGACGAGAGGTGGAGCTTGGGGACGCGCCGGCCCCACGTGGCCATGGCGCGCTCCATGAGGTCCGGCAGTCCGTCGTTCCACGTCTCGCCTGACGGGTTGGCTGACGCCGTCCCCGTTCCGGGGTTGAGCAGGTGGTGGAACAGGTCCACGATGACCGGCAGCCCGGTCCGCTCGGCGAGCCCGACGGTCTCGGCCAGCGTGTAGGTCGTGTCGTCGTTCTCGATCGCGAGGCGCTCGCGGGCGTCGTCCGTCAGGCGGTCCAGGTTCTGCGCGAAGCGGTCCATCGCCGACTCCTTGTCGCCGTAGGCGCCGCCGACGTGGAGCGTCATGGTCCCCTTCGGGTCCATCCGCTTGAGGACCTGCGCCTGGAAGTCGAGCTCGCCGACCGAGTCGCGGACGACCTTCTCGCGCGGGCTGTTGAGGACCGTGTACTGGCCGGGGTGGCTCGTCACGCGGAGCTTTTCGGCCTTGACGAGCCGGCGGATGTCGCGGAACTGCCAGTCGAACGCCTCGGCCCAGTCGAACGGGAACTCTGGGAGCGGCCCGAACGGGATGAGGTCGGACGAGACGCGGAAGAATCGGATGCCGTGGTCCACGTTCCACCGGAGCGCCGCCAGCACGTCGTCGAGGTTCTGGACGACGACCGGGATGACGGCCTCGGTGCGGAGGTTGGCCAGCCGGACCGTCCGGCTCTTGGTCCCGAGCGTTTGGTTGATGCAGGCGTAGCCGAGGTGGCGGAGGCGCATGGGCGGGGCGGGGTGGCGGAAGACGAGCGGACGGCGCCCGGGGTGTGGAGCCTACGCGGCGCGGGCGGGGCGGTGCCGCTGGCGGAGCCACCGGGGCGGCCGCCGGGATTTACCTGAACCCTCACGGACAGCAAAACCTCCCGCCTGACCTGCCGTTGCCTCTCCCCCGCCCCGCCCGCCGCTACCCGTGATCAGCCTCCTCCTCGTCCTCGTCGCCGAGATCGCCCTGTGGGTCGCGTGGCACCTCGTCGCGCGCCGCCGCCGGAACGGCGGCTCGGGCGAGGGGCCGCCGCCGCCGCCCGCCCCGCGCCCCGAGACGCCGCGGTCGCCGCGGCGCGGCCGCCCCGCCCCGGCGCGCGGGCCGGTGGCCCGGCGCCGCACCGCCCGGCCGCCCGTGCGGACGACCTAAGGCGTGGGGGCCGGTTAGGTTGGGGCGGGGCGCCGACGCGAGCGCGCCCGCACAGACCGCCCGACCGATGCGCCGACGCTCCCCACGCCTCCTCGTCCTGATCGGGCTCGTAGCCCTTGCCACCCCGCCCCGCGCCCAGACCGCCTGGGTCAACGGGACTGTGACGGACGCCGAGACTGGCGCCCCGCTTCCGGGCGCCCACGTGTTCGTCTCCGGCACGTTGCAGGGCGACGCGACCGACGCCGGCGGCCGGTTCGTCTTCCGAGCCGACGCCCCAGGCTCGGTCCAGGTCACGGCCACCATGCTGGGCTACGGGACCGCGAGCACGACGCGCCTGATCCGGCCCGGTGACGTCGTCGGCCTCGCGTTTCGGCTCCCACCCGTGCCGCTCGCGCTCCGCGAGGTCGAGGTGGTCCGGTCGCGGGACGCCGCGTGGGAGCGGGCGCTCGCGCGGTTCCGGCCGGAGTTCCTCGGCGAGACGGCCAACGCCCCGCTCACCGAGATCACGAACCCCGAGGTCCTCGACCTCGACGCCGACGGCGACGACGGGCCGCTCCACGCGGTCGCCCGCGCTCCGCTCGTCGTCGAAAACCGGGCGCTGGGCTATAGGGTCACGTTCTACGACTTCGCCCTCGCCATCGAGGAAAACGGGCGGGCGTGGGACGGGACGCTCGCGTTCCGCGACCTGTGCGCCGAGCGGCTCTGCGGCCCGGCCGTCACGCAGGCGCGCGAGCGGGCCTACCGCGGCTCGCTCCCCCACTTCCTGGACGCCCTCATCGCTGGCATGGCGTCGGACGAGGGGTTCCTGAGCGAGCGCATGGACCGGCCGGGCCAGGCGACGCGAGCCCGGCTCTCGGTCCAGCCCGGCCGCCTGTCCATCCGCTCGGCGCGGGCACCGGGACCCGAGGCGCGCCAGGCCCGGGCGGGGTGGGAGGCAGAAATCGGCGGCGCCCTCCGCGTCCTCTACACGCGCGAGTTCGACCCGCGCGTCGATGCCGACGCCTACCAAGTTTCGTGGCTCACGGCGCCGGGCGGGGCGCTCCGCCTGGGGCCGAACGGTGCCCTCCTCGACGCGGCCGATGTCGTCCGCTACGGGTACTGGGACTGGGAGCGCGTGGCCGACCTCGTCCCGCTTGACTACCGCCCCGCCCCGCCCGCCGGCTACTGAGGGCGGGGCGGTCAGTCGGCGGACGCCCCGTGCGGCAGGCGCTCGGGCATCTCGGCGGCCACGTAGGCCAGGATCGCCGTCGCCGCGGTGGCGCGCGCGAGGTGGCCGGGGTCCAGCTTGTCGACGGTGTCGGCCGCCGTGTGGTGGACCCAGAAGTAGCGGCCGTTGTCGGTGCGGAGGCTGAGGCCCGGCACGCCGTCGCGCATCATCGGGCCGATGTCCGCCCCGCCCCCGCCCTCGACGATCCCGGCCGGGCCGGCGTCGGTGCCGTCGGCGAGGAGGGCGAGCACGAGCGGCTCGACGCGGGCGCGCAGCGTCTCCAGCCCGCCCGGCGCGCCGGTGTAGCCGAAGCCGACCGGCTCGTACACGCCGCTGTCGCTCTCGAGCGCGAGCTGGATGCCTGAGAGGTCGTCGCCCAGTGAGTCGCGGTAGGCCGTCGCGCCGCGGAGCCCGTTCTCCTCGTTCGTCCACAGGACGACGCGGACCGTCCGGCGCGGCCGGAGCCCCAGCCGCGCGAGCACCGCAACGGCCTCCCACGTCACGGCGCACCCGCCCATGTCGTCGACGGCGCCCTGGCCGACGTCCCACGAGTCGATGTGGCAGCCCAGGACTACCGTCTCGTCCGGCGCCTCGCGCCCGACGAGCTCGCCGATCACGTTGCGCGAGCGGGCGTCCGGCCGCGTTTCGGCGTTCATGGTCAGGCGGACGACCGGGCGGCCGCCCCGCCGGCCTGCGGTCCGCCCTTGCTGGAACCGCTCCTGGATGCGGCGGAGCGTCTCGGCCCCCTCGATCGTGAGCGCGGCGTGCGGGATGCGCGGGACGCCGTCCTCGTAGCGCATCGTGCCCGTGTGCGGCGTCGAGAGCGAGACCGGGCCGACGGACCGGACCAGGCTGGCGACGGCTCCCGCGCGGGCCGCCGCCACCGCCCCGCCCGTGCGGTACCCGACGGTCTCGCCGTAGGTCGTGAACGGGACGTCGAACAGGACGATGCGGCCCGCGGCCTCGTCCGCCCGCGCCTCCAGGTCCTCGAACGAGTCGACGACGAGCACCTCGGCCTCGACGCCGCCGGGCGGGGTGGCGACGCTCCCGCCCAGCCCGAGCATGGGCAGGTCGCGGTCGCCCGTGGGCAGGACGAGCGCGGCCGACTCGTCGCCGCGGACCCAGACGGGCACGTCGACCGGCTGCCCGCGGACGTTTTCGAGGCCGTCGGCGCGCATCGTCTCGATCGCCCAGTCGATCGTGGCCTCCAGCGCGGCCGACCCGCTCAGGCGGTGGCCGAAGGTGTCGCCCACGTACGCCGTGCGCTCCCACGCCGTACTGTCGGCGAGGGCGGCCTCGACGATCCGGTCGGCGGCCTCGGCGTAGGGCGCCGAGGGATCGCTCTGGGCTCCCGCGGCGAGTGGGGCGGCGAGGAAGAGAACGGCAAGGACGGTGCGCATGGGCGGGGTGGGGTGGCGGTCCGCCGAAGCTACGCGGGCGGCGCGTCGGCTTCGGCACGCGGGCTGCGATCCCGCCCCGCCCATCGTGCGTAGGCTCCCCCGCCCCGCCCCCGAACGACGAGGCTGAAGCCGGCTACAAGCTCTCCCTCCACCCCGCCCCATGCTCGACACGCTCCCCGACGCCGCCCGCGCGTGGCTCTTCCCCCTCGACCGCACCCTCGACGACGCCGAAGCCGACGCGCTCCGCGCCGACCTTGACGCGTGGCTCCCCACGTGGGCCAGCCACGGGCGCCCGGTGCAGGCCGAGGCCGCCGTCCTCGCAGGCCGCGTGCTCGCCGTCGGCGCCGTGATCTCGGAGGCGGACGTCAACGCCGGCGTCTCGGGGTGCGGGATCGACTCGATGGAGCGGGCAGTCGCCGAGGCGCTCGGGCGGGGCGGCGTCGGACTCGCCCCGCCCCTCGCCGTCCTCTACCGCGACGGCGACGGCGCCTGGGCGCAGGTCCCGCGCCCGGCGTTCCGCCGGCTCGTCCGCGAGGGCGGGGCGGGCGCGGACACGGCCGTCCTCGACGCGACGGCCGAGACGGTCGGGGCGCTCCGCGCGCACGGCGTCGAGCGGCCGGCGGCCGAGGCGTGGCACGGCCGGGCCTTCCGGCTCGCGGCGTAGTGGCCCGGCGGCGGCGGCGGCGCATCGGGACCGTCCGCGAGGTCGTCTACGGCACGCTCGCCGTCGCCGCCCTGCTCGCGATCGGGACCGTGGGCTACATGGCGATCGAAGGCTGGACGCCGATGGACGCGTTCTACATGACGTTCATCACGCTGACCACGATCGGGTTCGCCGAGGTCCAGCCGCTCGACTACGGGGGCAAGCTGTTCACGGTCGGGCTCGCGTTCGTGGGCATCGGTACGTTCGCGACGATCGCGTCCCGCGTCGTCACGATCCTCGTCACCAGCTCCACCTTCCGCCAGCGGGCCATGCAGCGCCGGATCGACCGCCTCCACGACCACTACGTCGTCGCCGGCTACGGGCGGCTGGGCCAGCGGATCGTCCGCGACTTGGTGTCCGGCGGCCGGAAGGTCGTCGTGGTCGAGCGGCTGGACGAGCGGGCTGAGGAGCTCCGCGAGGAGGGCTTCGACTACGTCCAGGGCGACGCCGTCGAGGAGGAGGCGCTCCGCGCGGCCGGCCTGGCCCGCGCGGCCGGGCTCGTCCTCGTGCTCCCCGAGGACGCGGCCAACGTGTTCGGCGCGCTGACGGCCCGCGAGATCGCCGGCCCCGACCTGTTCATCGTCGCGCGGACCAACGAGCAGACGTCGATCAACAAGCTGGTCCGGGCCGGGGCCGACAAGGTCATCTCGCCGCTCGAGATTGGGGCCGACCGGATCGCGCAGACCATCCTCCGCCCGCGCGTGGACCAGTTCATGGAGCAGGTGCTCGGCGTCGACGCGCTGAGCGTGGACCTCGAAGAGGTCGTCGTCCGCGAGGGCGGCCTCCTCGACGGCCGCTCGCTGGTCGACGTCGACTTCCGGCGCCGCTTCGACGCCATCGTCGTGGCCGTCCACCGGGCCGGCGGCGAGGAGTGGCGGTTCAACCCGGACGCCCGGCTCCCGCTCGCGGTCGGCGACACGCTCGTCGTGCTGGCCTCGCCGGAGCAGGTCGAGCACATCCGCTCGCAGGAGGGCCGAACGTCGATGGCGTAGGGCAGCGGGCAGAACGCGAGGGCGGGGCGGACGCCGTAGCGGCGTTGCATGCAACGCCGTCGGGCCGCGGCGCCCGGGCGGAGCGCAACCACCCCGCCCGTTCCACAGGCGGGGTGGTGCCGTAGAGGCGACCGGCGGTCGCCCGTGGGCGGGGCGGGGACGCTGGGCTGGGCGGATTCGTAGGGACACGACGCGTGGTGTCCGCATTCACCCGGCGATGCGCCACGGGCGGGGCGGTTACGAGCGGGGCGGGGCACGTCCAGGACCGCCCCGCCCCCGAGTCGCGCCCAAACCAAAGACCCCACCCCGCTCGTTGGCACGCTCTGTGAACCCCGGCCCGCGCAGGACCCGACCACCCCGCCCCGGGGTATCCTCGCCGTACCGTCCCCTCGCCCTCCCCGCCGACGCATGCGCCTCTCCCGCTACGCCCTGGCCCTGCCGGCCCTCCTCGGAGCCGCCCTCCTCGTCACGCCCGCCGCCGCCCAGAGCGCGGCCGACCGGGCCGCCGACGGAGCCATCTCGCAGGACTTCCAGGAGGACGAGCCCGTCACCTACTTTAGCCAGTCCTGGCTCATCGACACGATGAACCGGCGGACGAGCGAGTCCATCCGCGACGTCCCCCGCGTGCACTACGGGTACTACGTGGTGCCGGAGGACCAGAACCGGCTCGAGGCCCGGCTCGCGCTCTACAACAAGTTCGGCGGCGACCGCGACGTGATCAAGCCGCTCCTGTGGCTCCTCAACCGGAACGACCTCGAAAACCTGAGCCCCGGCGACACGCTCGTCGTGCCCAGCGAGTTCGGCCTCGACTTCCGGGCCTACTCGCCGTTCCCCCGCTACTACGCCGGCGCGGCCGACCTCGACAAGGTGGTCATCCTCGACAAGCAGATCCAGGCGTGGGGCGCGTACCACCGCGGCGAGCTGGCCCGGTGGGGCATCATCAACACGGGCGTCGAGAGCGCGCGGACGCCGTCGGGCCGGTTCAACGTGAACTGGAAGCAGGACTACCGGGTCTCGACGCTGAGCCCGGGTTTCGGGTCGTCGGCGCCGGACGCCGAGCTGTGGGAGATGTACTGGGTCATGAACCTCCACGAAGCCCGCGGCATCCACATGCACCAGTACGCGCTGCCGACCTCGGGGCCGGCGTCGCACGGCTGCATCCGCATGCTCGAGCCCGACGCGAAGTGGCTCTACGGGTGGACCGACACGTGGGAGGTCGAAAACCAGCGGGACCCGATCTCGTCGGTCGGCGCCGACATCGTAGACCAGGGGACGATGGTGCTCATCATCGGCGACGACATCTCGGAGCCGCCCCGCCCGTTCCTCCACCGCGACGCGTACCCCGTGATCCGCATGGTCGACCTCCCGCCCGACCCGTACGCGGTCCCGGCGGGGTCCCCGCAGCAGAAGGCGTTTGACCGCCTGGGCGGGCGGGTTTAGAACCGGACCGCCGTCTCCTACGGGGGCGGGGTGGCCGAGGCGGAATCGTCTCGCGGCCGCTCCGCCCCCGTTTTACGTCGGCGCAGCGGAGCGGCCGGCCGACACGGGCGGCGCCTGGACGGCGGGCGGGGCGGTCGTGGCACGGTCTCCTCAACGGGACGGGGCACACCGACCACCTCGCCCCGTGCGCCTCCTCCCCGCCCTCCTGCTCGGATTCGCCGTCCTCGCCCTGGCCGGTGCCGCCCCGCCCGCCGAGCGGATCGCGTTCGTCGAGCTCCGGTTTACCGAGGGCGGGGCGGAGGTGGTCTCGGCCGAGGCCGTTCCGGGCCGGCTCAAGGCGCGGCGGAGCGCGGCCGCCCCGCGCCCCGGCCACCTGTCCGTCGAAGTGGAGGCCGGCGACCGGGCCGTGTGGAGCGGGGCGGTGCCGGACCCGCTCGTCCGGCGGCGCGAGTTCGTGAACGCGGCGGGCGGGTTGGAGTCGCGCCTGGAGCGCGTCGAGGAGGCGGTCGTCACGGTGCGGATCCCGGCCGTCGCCGCGCGGCAGACGGTGTCGTTTGCCCGCGCGTCGGCGGCCGGTCGTCGGGTCGTCACGCGCGTCGAGGTGTCGCTGTGAAAGCGCTCCTCCCCGCCCTGCTCGCGGCGGCGCTCCTGGCGACGGCGGCGAGCGCCCAGCCGGCCCCGATCACGCTCGTCGAGAACGGGCCGCGCGCCGAGCGGATCAACGTCGCCGTGGTCGCCGAGGGCTACCGCGAGGCCGACCTCGACGCCTTCCAAGCGGCGGCGGGGCGGCTCATCGACGCCCTGTTTGCGACGGCGCCCTACGACCGCTACGCCGCGTTCTTCAACGCCTACGCCGTCCCCACGGTCTCGGCCGAGGCGGGCGCTGACCGCCCCGCCCGGAGTGAGGCGCGCGACACGTACCTGAGCGCGACGTTCGGGTGCGGCGGCGTCCACCGGAGCCTGTGCCTGGGCGGCGACGGCGAGCGCCGCCTGAACGCGCTCCTCCGCGACGCGCTGCCCGAGTACGACGTGGCGCTCGTGCTCGTCAACGACGCCGAGTACGGCGGGTCGGGCGGCCGTGTGGCCGTGGTCTCGGCGCACGCGGCGGCGGCCGAGATCGCTGTCCACGAGATGGGGCACACGCTCGCCGGGCTCGCCGACGAGTACGGGGGCGGGGCGGCGGCCGGCTTCGCGAGTCGGAACACGGCGACCGACGCCCACCCCGCCCACGTCCCGTGGAGCGCGTGGCTCGACGACGCGACGCCGCTCCCGACGCCCGACGACGCCGCGCACGGCCACGTCGTCGGCGCCTTCGAGGGCGCCGCCTACGCCGACCACGGGGCGTACCGGCCCGAGCGCCACTGCCGGATGCGCGCGCTCGGGCACGGGTTCTGCGCCGTCTGCAACGAGCACCACATCGGCGCCATCTACGACCGGGTCTCGCCCATCGCCGCCGCCTGGCCTGCCGAGTCCGACGTGACGGCCGGGGCGGGGCGGCTCGCGTTCCGCGTCGACGCGCTCGTCCCCGCCGGCCAGGCCCGCTACGAGTGGACGGTCGACGGCGTGACCGTCGGGACCAGCGCCGCGCTCGCGCTCGACGCTGGCGACCTCCCGCCGGGCGCGTCGCATGTCGAGGTCCGCGTGACTGACGCGACCGACGAGGTCCGCGACTCCACGCTCGTCCCGCTCCTCTCCGACGTGCGCGCGTGGACCGTCACGCGGCCCGCCGCGACGGCCGCCGAGAGCGGGGCGGGCGGGGCGGACACGGCCACGCGGCTGGGGCTGGCGGCGCCCAACCCGGTCCGCCACGCCGCGCGGCTCCCGTTCCGACTGGCCGAGGGCGGGGCGGTCCGGCTGTCGGTCTACGACGCGCTCGGCCGCGAGGTGGCCGTGCTCGTCGACGGCGAGCGGCCGGCCGGGCTCCACGAGGCGACGTGGTCCGCGGGCGCGCTCGCCGCCGGCGTCTACGTCGTCCGCCTGGAGGCGCCGGGCGCGACGGCCACGCAGGTCGTGACGGTCGCGCGGTAGGGGGAATAGGCGAGGGGCCTGGGCGGCTGCAAACCGCCCCGCCCCCTCCGGTGCGTCGGCGTCGTCCGAAAGGCGGACACCGTGCACGGTGTCCCTACGCGTGCGAAACGAATGCGGGGGGCGGGGTGGCGAACGACTGGCCGCCCCGCCCGCACACGCGCAGGGCGGTCAGATTCGCTTGAGGTTCTGGACGGTCCGCTCCGAGACGACGGCGCCGGTGTGGGCGGTCGAGGCCGGCTCGAACAGGACGACCTGGGCGGTCGGGAGCGCGACCGGCCGGTGCTCGGTCCCGCGGGGGACGACGAACAGCTCGCCCGGCCCCAGCTCCACCGCGTCGCGGTCGCGGAGCTCGATCCGCAGGCGGCCCGCGACGACCCAGAACAGCTCGTCCTCGTGCTCGTGGTCGTGCCAGAGGAACTCGCCCTCCAGCTTCGCCACCTTGACCTGCTGCCCGTTCAGCTCGGCGACGACGTGGGGCGTCCAGGTCTCGGAGAAGCGGCTGAACTTCTCTTTCAGGTTGACGACGGGCATGGGGGCGGGGTCGAGGGATGAGGAGGGACCGAGGGATGAGCAGACGGGGCGGGGCGGCGCGTGGCCCGACCGCCCCGCCCCGTCCTGTGCCGCATTGAGGCCGGAGTCTGGGCGGGGCGGCGAGAGAAAGGCCTCTGCCCATCCCTCTCATCCCTCCGTCCCGCGTCCCTCCCGCTACGTCTGGAGCACGCCGACGCGGAACGGCTCGATGTCCGGGTTGTGGTCGGCCATCTCGAGGCCGGTCGCGAGCCAGCCGCGCGTCTCGCGCGGGTCGATGAGCGCGTCGACCCAGAGGCGGGCCGCGGCGTAGACGGGCGACGTCTGCTCGGCGTAGCGGCGCTCGATCTCGGCGAGGCGCGCGGCGCGGTCGTCGTCGGACAGCTCGAGGCCCTGCTTCGAGAGCTTCCGCTCCTCGATGGACAGGAGGACTTTGGCGGCCTGCGCCCCGCCCATGACCGCGATCTGCGCCGTCGGCCAGGCGAGCATGAGGCGGGGGTCGTAGGCGCGCCCGTTGAGGGCGTAGTTGGCGGCCCCGTACGAGTTGCCCACGACGACCGTGAACGTGGGGACGACCGAGTTGGCGACGGCGTTGACCAGCTTGGCCCCGTCCTTGATGATCCCGCCCTGCTCGGCGCGCGTGCCGACCATGAAGCCGGTCGCGTCCTGGAAAAACACGAGCGGGATCCGCTTCTGGTTGCACTGCATCACGAACCGGGCCGCCTTGTCGGCCGCGTCGCCGTAGATGACGCCGCCGATCTGCATCTCGTTCGGCTTCCCCTTCGGCGACGTCGCACGGACGACCTGCCGCTGGCTCGCCACGATGCCCACGCTCCACCCGTCGACCCGGGCGTAGCCGCAGACGAGCGTCTGCCCGTAGCCGGCCTTGACCTCGGTCCAACTGTCGGCGTCGACGATCCGGGCGAGCACCTCGCGTGTGTCGTACGGCTGCTGGCGGCTCTCGGGGAACACGCCGAGCACCTCGTCGACGGGGTACGCGGGCGGGGCGGGGTCCTGGCGCGTGAAGCCAGCGCGCGGCATCGGCCCCAGCCCGCCGACGAGGTCGCGGATGGTCGCGAGCGCGGTCTCGTCGTCGGGCATCTTGTACTCGCAGACGCCCGAGATGTCAGTCTGCGTGGTCGCCCCGCCCAGCGTTTCCGAATCGGTCACCTCGCCGATGGCGGCCTGAACGAGGAACGGGCCGGCGAGGAACACGCTGCCCGTGCCGTCGACGATCAGGCTCTCGTCGGACATGATGGGGAGGTACGCCCCGCCCGCGACGCACGAGCCCATGATGGCCGCGATCTGGGGCACGCCGAGCGCGCTCAGCCGGGCGTTGTTGCGGAAGATGCGCCCGAAGTGGTCGCGGTCCGGGAAAATCTCGTCCTGCATCGGCAGGAACACGCCGGCCGAGTCGACGAGGTAGAGGATCGGGATCCGGTTTTCGAGGGCGATCTCCTGGGCGCGGAGGTTCTTCTTGGCCGTGATCGGAAACCACGCGCCGGCCTTCACGGTGGCGTCGTTGGCGACGATCATGCAGAGGCGGCCCGACACGCGGCCGAGCCCCATGACGGTGCCGCCGGCCGGGCACCCGCCCTCGTCCTCGTACATCCCGCGCCCGGCGAACAGGCCGATCTCGCGGAAGTCGTCGGCGTCGTCGAGGAGCGCGGCGACCCGCTCGCGGGCGGTCAGCTTGCCGCGCTTGTGCTCGCGGGCGACGGCCCGCTCGCCGCCGCCGCGGCGGACCTCGGCGGCCTGCTCCTCGAGCCCGGCCAGGAGCCGCTGGTGGGCCGCGACGCGGGCGTCATAGGCCTCGCGCTCGCGGCCGTCGTCGGGGACGGCCGTCCCCAGCGGGAAGGCGCGGGGCGGGGCGGCGGCATCGGGCGGGGCGGTCTCGGGCATCCGGGCGGGGTGGCGGTGGGGCCGGAATCTACCTGCTCGCCCTCGCGTCCCGCTCCGGCGGAGCCCGCCCCGCCCGCGAACAGAAAGCGGCGCGCCCTCCGAGAAGGCGCGCCGCTGGTCGGCCCGTCGGGCGGTCCCTACAGGAACGCCGACATCTTGCGCATGATGAGCTGCCGGTCCTCGCCCGTCTGCACGTGGATGAGGTTGACCATCTGGCTCAGGTTGCCCCGGGCCTTCTTCATCTCGTCCTCGTCGAGGTCGTCCCAGGTGGACATGATCTGCCCCTTCATGCGCTCCCAGTTGTCGATCATCCGCTGCTTGCCCATCGTGGTCGTGTGTCTGTGTCCCGCCCGGACGGTGAATGCGTGCCCCAAAGCTACGGGGCGGACTCGCCCCTGACAAACGGGCGGGCGGGGCGGTCTCGTGCCCGCCCCGCCCGCTACGCCACGCCCCAGGACTGGACGGCCCCGAGCAGCTTCCGCTTGGCGACCGGCAGGAGCGTCTCGTCGACCGGGAGGTCGAGGTCAGCGCGGAGCGCGAACGTGGCCGGGGCGGGGAGGTCGGGGTCGGCCTGGGCGAGCGCGGCCTTCCACGCCGCGGGCGGGGCGGCCGGGTCGAGGTCGACGGCCACGGCCGACGTTCGCAGCGCACGGTAGCGGCCGTCGGCGCCGGCCAACGACGAGACGCGGTAGCGCAGCGGGCGGACCGCCCCGCCCCCGGCGACCACGAGGTAGCCCTCGTCGCGGTACGCCGGCACCACGCCGACGGCGGCCAGCGCCGCGTGCTCGGCGGCGAACTCGTAGAGCGCCTGCCCCTCGCGTACGGCCCCGGCCACGCGCGGCTGCGCCCACCGCGCGAGGCTGAGCGCGAGCGGGGCGGGCGGGGCGGCATGGACCACGCGCCCGGCCTCCCAGTCCACGCCGACGGCGGGGCCGGAGCCCGAGCCCTCGACGCGGCCGGCGCCGTCGAGGAGCGTGCGGAGGTCGCGGTGGAGCCCGACGAGGCGGGCGAGGTCGGGGGCCACGCAGTTCCGGGCGAACGCACGCCGCGCCCGCTGGAGGGCGGCGAGCACGCGGTAGCGGGCGGCCTCGGCGTCGGCGGCCGCGGCGAACAGGTCGAGCGAGAGGTCGGGCATGTCCGGGGGGGGTGTTCGTTCGTTCATAGATTCTTCCAAAGATCGCGCCAAGCGCCAGGGCACTCCGCCGTGCCTCGGGTGGAGGAGAAGGAGGGTGAGGCGCACTTCTTGCCCGGGGGCGGGCCGTGCCCACCCCGCGCCCCGCCTGCTCGCCCCGTTCGCTCAGCCTGGGCGGGGCGGCGGAAGCAGGCACAGCAGGCGGGGCGGCCCCCTCTTCCCCACGCCCCGCCCGAACCCTCGGCTGCCCGGCGCGCGTTGCGATCTTCCCCACCTGTGCCCCACCCCGCCCGATCTATGGACAAGCTCGTCGTACACGGAGGCCGCCCGCTCACCGGCACCCTCCACGTCGGAGGCTCCAAGAACACCGCCCTGCCGCTCATGGCCGCCGCCGTCCTCGCTGACGGCGCGACGACGATCCACAACATCCCCGTGCTCCAGGACGTCGCCACGTTCGCGAACGTGATCCGCGTGACCGGCTGCACGGTCGACTGGAACCCGGACGACGACCCGAACACGCCGGAGTCGATCACGATCGACGCCTCGGGCATCCACCACTTCGAGGCGCCGTACGACCTCGTCAAGAAGATGCGGGCCTCGTTCTACATGCTCGGCGCGCTCCTCGGGCGGGGCGGCAAGGCGCGCGTGTCGCTCCCGGGCGGGTGCGCGTGGGGGCCGCGGCCGGTCGACCTCCACATCGAGGGGATGAAGGCGCTGGGCGCCGAGATCCGCGAGGAGGGCGGTTACGTGATCGCCGAGGCCCCGGGCGGGCGGCTCAAGGGCGGGCGCATGCGGTTCGAGCCCGTGAGCGTCGGGGCCACCATCAACGTGCTCCTGGCCGCGGTGACGGCCGAGGGCGAGACGGTCCTCGAGAACACGGCGGCCGAGCCGGACGTGGTCGTGTTCGGCCAGATGCTCCAGGCGATGGGCGCCCAGATCGACGGGTTGGGCACCGACACGATCACGGTCCAGGGCGTGGAGCGGATGAACCCGGTCGAGTTCACGAACTGCCCCGACCGGATCGAGCTAGGCACCTACATGATCGCGGCGGCCCTCGCCACCCCGCCCGGCGAGACGCTCACGATCACGGGCGCCCAGCCCGAGCACCTCGGCCCCGACTTTACCGAGCGGTTCCGCGAGACCGGCGTCCCGTTCGAGTTCGACGGCGACGTGGTCCGCGTGACGGGCGTCGAGACGGTCCGGCCCGTGTCGGTTGAGACGGCGCCCTACCCGGGCTTCGCGACCGACCTCCAGGCCCAGTGGACGGTCTTGATGGCGCAGGCCGACGGTCCGTCGACGGTCCGCGACACGGTCTACACCGACCGCTTCAAGCACGTCCCCGAGCTCCGCCGCCTGGGCGCCGACCTCCAGGTCAAGGGCGACACGGTTGAGGTCGCCGGCCGCAACGGGCGCCCGCTGAGCGGGGCCACGGTCATGAGCACGGACCTCCGCGCGAGCGTGTCGCTGGTCCTCGCCGGCATGGTCGCCGAGGGGACGACGAACGTGCTCCGGGTGTACCACCTCGACCGCGGCTACGAGCGGATCGAGCACAAGCTCCAGGGCGCCGGCGTCGACATCGCCCGCGAGCAGTACGACGAGGCCCACGCCGAGGGCGTCCCGGCCTAGCCGCCCCGCCCGCCGGTTTTTCCGCCCCGCCCGAAGCGTTCGGGCGGGGCGGCGCTGGTATCGAGCGGCACGCGGGCGGGGCGGCCCGCCCTACGCGCCCGCCGGACCGTCGCCGTAGTCGTCGATCGAGACGGCGACGCCGGGGCACGCGGCCAGCACGCGGCCGTCGTCGGTGACAAGCGGGGCGGCGAGCGCTTCGGCGAGGGCCACGAACTCGGCGTCGTAGCCGGTGAGCCCGCGCGCGAACGCGGCGTCGAGCACGGCGGCGGGGTCTACAGGAGTGTCCACTACGAGCGCGCGGCCGGCGCCCCACGCCTCGTGAGCCTCCGCGCGCGTGAGGCGACCGGCCCGGACGTGCATGACGAGCGCGTTGCGGAATTCGCTCGCCCAGAGCGGCGGCGCGGCCCAAAAAGGGTCGCGTTCGCGGACCCGCTCGGCGTCTTGTGCTCGGTCTCCCCCAGTCGTGGCGTAGACGACGAGGTTGGTGTCGGCGACGATCAAGGCCGCCCCTGCTCGATGGCCTCCTGGACCTCCTCCGCGGTCAGGGGCTTGAACCCTCGGGCGGCCAACCGTTCCCGGAGAGCCGTCGCCTGCTCCCACGCCTCGTCCTTCTCGGGCTGAGGAGCCCTCACCGCCTCCTCCAGCAGCCGGACCGCTTCGCGGTCGATGCTCCGGCGGTTTCGCTCCGCCCGCTCCTTTAGCCGGCGGTGGAGGTCGTCGGGGACGTTCTGGAGCGTGAGGGTCGCCATGAGTGCGGGGGCAGGACGGTCGCGGGCGTGGAACGTACGGCCCCGGTACGCGCTCCCGCCCCGCCCGAACGCTTCGGGCGGGGCGGCGCCAGTACAGAGCGGCACGGGGGCGGCCACCCCGCCCGCCGCGCCGCCGTCGGGGCTCTCCTGACGCGGGCGGAGCCCGGGGCGGGGCGGGGACCGCGGGCGGGCTGGCGCGTAGGCCGAAGGCCACCACCCCGCCCCGACGCAGACGCATGGACCGCAAGAAGGCAGTAGTCATCGGCTCCGGCATCGGCGGCCTCGCGTGCGCGATCCGGCTCCAGAGCCTCGGGTTCGACACGACGGTCGTCGAGAAGCTGGACGCCCCGGGCGGGCGGGCGTACGTCCGCCGCGCCCAGGGCTTCACGTTCGACATGGGGCCGACCGTCCTCACGGTCCCCCACTTTATCGAGGAGCTGTTCGCGCTCGAACGCGACCACGCGCGGCTGGGCGAGCCCGACTTCCCCGAGCACACGCTGGGCGACGGCGCGCGCGTGACCGAGGGCACGAGCGGCGGGCCGGCCACGAGCCGCTACGTCGAGCTCGTGCCCGTGACGCCGTTCTACCGGATCTACTTCGACGACGGCACCCATTTCGACTACGACGCCGACCCGGACAAGCTGCGGGCCGAGATCGAGAAGATCGCGCCCGAGGACCTCGACGGCTACGAGCGGTTCCACCGCGCGGCCAAGGCCATCTTCGACCGCGGGTTCCTGGAGCTGGGCTACACCTACTTCGGCAACGTCCGCTCCATGCTCGGCGTCACGGCCGACCTGTTCCGGCTGGACGCGGTGCGGCCGCTGTTCTCGTTCGTCAAGAAGTACTTCACGAGCGACAAGATGCGGCAGGTCTTCAGCTTCGAGCCGCTCCTCGTCGGCGGCAACCCGCAGAAGGTGCCGGCCATCTACGCCATGATCCACTTCGTCGAGCGGACGTGGGGGATCCACTTCGCGATGGGCGGGACGGGCGCGCTCGTCCAGGCGTTCGTCCAGAAGCTGGAGGAGTTGGGCGGGACGCTCCGTCTAGACAGCGAGGTCGAGCGGATCGACGTGGTGAGGGACGGCCGCCGGCGCCGCACGACGGGCGTGACGCTCGCGGGCGGCGAGCACATCGAGGCCGACCTCGTCGTCTCCAACGGCGACTACGCCCACACCTACCTCCACCTCGTCGACAAGGAGCACCGCCGGATCAACCGCGACGCGCTCGTCAAGCTGCGGAAGCAGTCGATGTCGCTCTTCGTGATCTACTTCGGCTACGAAAAGCGCGAGGGCGACCCCGACCTCCAGCACCACAACATCATCCTCGGCCCGCGCTACGAGGAGCTCCTGACCGACATCTTCGACCGCAAGGTGCTCGCCGACGACTTCAGCCAGTACCTCCACGTCCCCACGCTGACCGACCCGAGCCTGGCGCCCGAGGGCCACCACGCGGCCTACACCCTGATCCCGGTCCCCAACAACCAGAGCGGGCTGGACTGGGACGCCCTCGGCGACGGGTTCGCGGACAAGGTGCTGGGGTTCCTCGACGAGCGCGGCTACATCCCCGACCTCAAGGAGCGCATCGTGTACCAGAGCTACGTCACGCCCGACTACTTCGAGGGCACGCTGAACTCGTACGCGGGCAACGGCTTCGGCGTCGAGCCGGTCCTCATCCAGTCGGCCTTTTTCCGGCCGCACAACCGGAGCGAGGACGTCGAGAACCTCTACCTCGTCGGGCAGGGGACGCAGCCGGGCGGCGGGACGCCGTCGGTGATGATGTCGGCCAAGATGACGGCGCGCGAGGTGGCCCGCGACTTCGACGTGCCGGCCGAGATCGCGAACGGCGTACCCGCTGGGGTGGCGTAAGGCCACCGCCCCGCCCCCGTGTCCGCCCCGCCCTCAGGGGCGGGGTGGCGCCACAGCGACACCGCCCCCGGAACAACGAAGCTCCCTGGGCGCTACGCCACCCCGCCCGGGCGGGGCGGGCTCTGGGGGCGGGACGGGTTCCGAGGCCCAGCTCAGGAGAGGCCGCCGGTGGGGCTGGTGGAGCAACACGAAACGGCCCCTGCGGGCGTTGGTTGAAGAGGCTGCCGGACCCCGCCCGGGCGGCCTCTCCAAGAGCTCCTCCAACCCGCCTTATGTCTGTGTCCAAGCGCAAAGTCTCTGTCGCCCTCCTCGTGGCCGCGGCGTTCCTCGCCGGCGTCTTTTTCGTGACGTCGGTCTTCAACCTCGCCGGGTGGTCCGGCCTGTTCCAGGGCGCCGACGCGCAGGCCGTGCTCCCCGAGAGTGAGGCGATCGCCGTGGCCTCGGACCTCGGCGTCGCGTTCTCGACCGTGGCCGAGCACGTCAACCCGGCCGTCGTCCAGGTGCGCACGACGCGGACCATGGCGGACAACGGGCAAGGCCTCTCGCTCCCCGATATGTTCGGCGGCAGCCCGTTCGGGCGCGGCGGCCCGCGGGGCGGTGAGCAGAGCGGGATCGGGAGCGGCGCGTTCGTGAGCGCCGACGGCTACATCGTGACGAACAACCACGTGGTCGAGGGCGCCGACCTCCTCGAAGTCCTCCTCTTCGACGGCCGCGTGCTCGACGCCGAGGTCGTGGGAACGGACCCATTCTCGGACCTCGCCGTGCTCCGCGTCGAGGGCAGCGACTACCCCTACGTCCCCTTCGGCGACTCCGACGAGCTCCGCGTTGGGCAGTGGGTGCTGGCGTTCGGGAGCCCGCTCTCCGAGGAGCTCTCGAACACGGTCACGTCGGGGATCGTCTCCAGCCTCGGCCGCTTTGGCGGGGCGCCCGACCCGCGCGGCCGGCAGACGATCTCTAACTACATCCAGACCGACGCGGCCGTCAACCCGGGCAACTCGGGCGGCCCGCTCGTCAACCTCCGCGGCGAGATCGTCGGGATCAACTCGGCGATCGCCACGCGGACGGGCACGTTCAACGGCATCTCGTTCGCGATCCCCTCTGACATCGTTCGCTCGACGGTCGAGCAGCTGATCGATACGGGGACCGTCGAGCGCGGCTACCTCGGCATCTCGTTCCAGGCCGCGACGCCCGCGCTCCGCGAGGCGTACGACCTCGGGCCGGGCGCGGCCCGCGTCGGCGACATCTCGCCCGACGCCACGGGCCGCACGCCGGCCGCCGACGCCGGCATCCGCCCCGACGACATCATCACGGCCGTCGACGGCGTCGAGCTCCGCGACAGCGCCCAGATCGTCTCGCTGATCTCGAACAAGCGCCCCGGCGACACCGTCGAGGTCACGTACTACCGCGACGGAAAGCGGCGCGAGGCCGAGATCACGCTGGGCCGCCGGCCGGGCGACGACGCCGTCTCGCAGAACGGGCGCGGCCGGTCCGAGCAGCGCCCCATGAGCGGCTCGCGCGAACCGGCCTCGCTCGAAGCCTACGGGCTGACGCTCCGCGACCTCACGCCGCAGCAGGCCCGTCAGCTCGGCGGCGACGCGGCCGGCGTGCTCGTCGCCGACGTCGAGCGGGCGAGCTACGCCTACCGTGAGGCCGAAATCCGCCAGGGCCAGCTGATCGTTGAGGCGAACCGCGAGCCCGTCGCGTCCGTCGCCGACTTCCGCCAGGCCGTCGCCGACGTGGAGCCGGGCGGGTCGTTCCTCGTCCGCGTCCGCGTCGCGGACGGCCGGGGCAACTCGGCCGAGTACCTCACGGCGCTGACGAAGGAGGGCTAGCCGCCCCGCCCTCGTGCGTCTCCTGAGCGGGGCGGGCCTTCGGGCTCGCCCCGCTTTTTCTAGCGCGTGGGTTTGGCCCGCCCCGCCCGCGCCAGCGCAACGGATCGTTCTGCACGGAACGCGGGCGCGACGCCTGGGCGGGGTGGCGCCGCGAAGCTTGTGCTGTCGCTACACCAAGGGCCGCGCCTTGCGCGCGAGGCGTCCAGGGAGTTGGTTCCGGTTGGCCCGGCGCTGCGCGGTCCCCGGGGGCGGGGCGGGGTGTCGAGCCACTCCGTGCAACAGAAGTGCCGGACCAAACAGCCTCCAGAGGGTGAGTGTGTTGTGCCAGCTCTGGAGGATCGTGCCCTACCCGAGCCGCCCCGCCCGGACTCTCCATCATCCTTGGCTGCGCCGACCTGACAGTCATCCACGAGAGGCACTCCTCTGGAGGCGTCAGAGCACGGGCAGGAAGTCGGCGATCTGATACGGCCCCGCCGATGCGGGTGCCCCGCCCTAATTCTGCGACGGCGCCCGGCGGTAGTCGCCGCTCCGCCCGCCGGACTTGGCGAGCAGGTGGACGCCCGTGATCTCGATGTCCTTCGTCACCGACTTGCACATGTCGTAGACGGTGAGCGCGGCGACGGACACCGCCGTCAGCGCCTCCATCTCGACGCCCGTCGGCCCCTCCGTCTTGACGATGGCGCGCACGTCGACGGCGCCGGCCGCGTCGTCCAGGTCGAACTCGATCTCGACGTTCTGGAGCACGACATCGTGGCACAGCGGGAGCAGGCGGCTCGTCTGCTTTGCGCCTAGCACGCCGGCCACGTTCGCGACCGTGAGCACGTCGCCCTTGCGGATGCCGTTTTCGCGGACGAGCCGGAGCGCCTCGGCGCCGACCACCACGCGCCCGGCGGCGACGGCCGTCCGCGCGGTCGCGGTCTTGCTGCTGACGTCGACCATGCGGGCGCGGCCCTGGTCGTCAACGTGGCTGAGGGCGGAAGTCTCGGTCATGGGAGCGGTGGGGGGGACGCAGTCAAGATAGCGGGGCGACGAGAACGATGAGGCTCCGCCAGGCGTGTCCACCGCCGGCGTCCGCCCCGCCCACCGCGAGCAGGCAAGCCTCGCCTACTTACGGAAGATCTTCTGCCCGATGGCGATGGCCACGCCCACGGCGACCCCAGCCATGAGCAGGAGCACGTACCACGCCGTGGAGCCCATCTCGATGCCCATTACGACAAGAGAGCGTCTACGAAGCCTGCCTTGGCCTCGGCGTAGGCCGCCGGATTCCCTTCGTGCGCAAGGGCCAACTCGCGCTTGCGGTGGGCGTAGTGCTCCGCGAGCGCGGGGTCCGCGCGGAGCCGGTCGCGTAGGTCTAGGCGGCGCCTCCACACCGCCCCGCCCGCCTCAACGACGAGGAGCTCGTAGGTCTTGAACGCCCGCGTCCCCTTCCAGAACGTCCGCAGCGGTGCTCCAGCCTCCTCGTGGTAGCCCAGGGCTTCGAACGGCGCGGGCGGGGCGGCGGCCGAGTCGTCCACGCCCACGAGCAGGTCGATCGTGGGCCGGGCAGCCAACCCCGGCACCGCCGTGCTCCCGACGTGCTCGACCGCGTGGACGCCCTGGACGGACCGCACAGCACTCGCCTCGCGCTCGAAGTGGAGCGGCCACTCGGGGTCGTAGTTGGCGATAACGAGGCTCATGCTCGGGCGGGGCGGGTAGAGAGTACGCCACCCGGCGGGCGCCGTTCACCAGGGCGCACACCGCCCCGCCCAGCGACGAGGGCGGGGCGCGCGTCCTTCGCCGCCCCGCTCGTGTGCTCTAGCTCCCCGAAGGCCGCTCGGGGCGGGGTGGCTCAGTCGAAGTCCGCAACGAAGCCGATGTCGCTGTCCGCCCGCTCCTGGCGCGCCAGGAGGAACCGCTGGCCACCGGGGAAGACGGCGAGCCCCGAGTCTTCGGGCACGTCCTGGGCCGTGGCGACCGTCACGCGGCGCCCCGTCGCAGGGTCCAGGCGGACGACGGTCGCGGCTCGGTCGTAGCGCCGCTCCAGAACGTAGACGTAGGGGCCGGAGACGGTCCAGTTGGCCCAGTCGGCCGGCGAGAGGTTGGCCGGCAGGCGCCGAGCAGCGGCGTCCTGGGGGAGGCCGTCCGTGCCGGGCGGGAGCAGCCACAGGCCGCGCTTGTCGGGGCGGATGACGAGGAGGCCGCCGCCCGGCGCCTCGGCCGCCGCCACCCCGCCCCCGACCGTCACCGGCTCGGGGTCGCCGCCGGCCGCCGGCACGCGGTAGATCTGCCACGTGTCGCCGCGGTCGGACGCGAAGTACACCCACATCCCGTCGCGCGACCACGACGGCGCTACGTCGTCGGCCGAGTCCGTCGTGATCTGGCGGGCCTCGCCGTCGGGGAGCACGACGAACACGTCGGCGTTCCCCTGCGCCCGGGCCGAGACGGCTAGGCGCCGGCCGTCGGGGCTCCAGCGCGGCGAGCTCACGCGCGCGCCGCCAAAGTCGGTGAGCTGCCGGGCGCCCGAGCCGTCGGGGGCCGCCGACCACACCTCGTGGCTCCCGCTCCGCGTCGAGACGAACGCGGTCCGGGAGCCGTCCGGGGCCACAGCCGGCTGGAAGTCGTCGCGCGTCGAGCGGAGCAGGAGGCGGCCCCGGTCGTCGCCCGGGGCGAGTTGGATGATCTGGGACTGCACCCGCTGCTGGGCGAACGCGATGCCCCGCCCGCGGCGGGCGACGGACGGCCCGGCGATCTCGCCGCCGTCGGAGCCCAGCGCGATCCATCGCGGCGCACCGCCCTCGCGCGGGACCCGCCACAGGCCGGCCGCGCCGTCCCGGTTGGCGGCGTAGACGACCTCGCCGTCGGCCGTCCAGTCCAACCCCGTCACTCCTTTCTGCTCGCGGGCCAGCCGGCGGACCGGGCCGCCCTGGACCGAGACGACCGCCACGTCCTGGCGCCCGTCGAGCGCCGTGCGCACGAACGCGAGCCGCTGGCCGTCGGGCGAGAACGCCGGGGCGAGGTCGCCGGGGTACGTCGAGGCCGGCGACGTCAGCCGCTGCGGGCGCGAGCCGTCGAGCGGGAGGAGGTGGAGGCTGAACGCGCCCTGGCGCCCGCGCCGGGCCGAGAACGCGAGCGTCTGCCCGTCGGGGCTCCACACGAGGTCCTCGACGGCGAGCCCCTCGGGTTCGGCGAGCGTGCGGGCCGCCCCGCCCCCGGCGCCGACGACGTAGACGCCGCACTCGCCGCCGACCCCGCACCGGACGAACGCGACGCGCTGGCCGTCGGGGCTCCAGGCCGGGCTCCGCTCGTCGGCGGGGTGGTTCGTGAGCCGCGTCGGGGCCGCCCCGCCCCGAGCGTCCTGGACGTAGACGTCGAACGCGCCGGGCTCGCCGTCGGCCGCCTCGCCGTTCCACGCGAACGCCACGCGCGAGCCGTCGGGCGAGAGGGCCGGGTCGCGCTCGTCGCCGGGGTAGCTCGTGAGCGGCGTGGTCGCAAGCGGGCGGACGCCCGCGACGCCGGCCTGGTAGGCGAGGACCGCGCCCAGGGCCACGACCGCGACGGCGGCCAGCGCCCACAACACGACCGTCGGGCGCGTCCGCGTGGGGAGCTCGGGACGCCGGAGGTCGAGCCCGGGCGGGGCGGCGAGCGAGACCGCGCCCGGGGCGGCCTCGACGGCGACGCCGTCGACGGCCGTGGCCTCGACGTCGGTCTCGACCTGGGCGATCAGGCGGTAGCCCCGCTTCCGGATCGTCTCGACGTAGGACGGGCTCCGGGCCTTGTCGCCGAGCGCCTTGCGGAGCTCCGAGATGCACCGGGCCAGGACGTCGTCGGTCACGATCGTGCCGGTCCACACCTCGGCCATGAACTCGTCCTTCGTCACCGTCTCGCCCGGCACGGCTGCCATGCACGCGAGGACCTCCATGACCTTGGGCTCAACGCGGCGGACGGTCTCGCCACGGGTGAGCTGGTTCGCCATTGGCTCAGCCACCCAGTCCCCTACGCGGAAGGGAGCCGAGAGGATCGGGTGCGCAGGGGGACGGTCCGTCGTCTCCATGATCGAGGTCGCAGGGGTCCAGGGAAGGGTCGGTCGGCGAGACCTGGTGGGTCTCGGGCAGGGGAAACGAGGCGGCCTGCCCTGTCATGCCCAGCGCTGTCAGACAACGCAGGATAGCCGCAGTCCGCACAACGCGCCTAGAGCGGCGCGGACCTCTTTCCTGGGCTAGAACCTGTTTTTATGAGGCATCGGTTCCGATCCATCACCTAACCCTCACGCTCCTCGCACTCCGCCCCCATAGACTCCGCCCCGCCCTGCCCCATCTTGCAATCGCTCGCCCCGCTGCCCTCGTCTCTCTTCTCCCCTCCCCCAGGCAGCGCTGGCGACGTCTCTACTCCGAACAGACGCGCAACGGGTTTTGTGAGCCACCCCGCGCGCTCTGAGGCCGGCACATCCCCACCCTGCCGGCCGCCCGGGCCATCTCTGGCCCGCTCGCTGCCCGCCCCGACCCTCTGCGTCGGGGCGGGCAGCGTTGGGTTTACACGGCGCCTCGGGCGGGGCGGGCGACGGCGTGTCCTCGCTGAGCGCAGCGCCGGGCGCTCGCCGGCTTGTGCCCGCCCCGCCCGAGAGGGCGGAGTGGTCTCGGGGAGGGTCCCGCTCCTAGCTAGCAGGAGTATTTCTCGGGAGAGCACATCTGCGAACGTTCCTGTGCCGTCATCCCAGCGGAGGCCAGTGTACGACCGGCGTCGTCCACCTCTGCCGGCGTGCTGGACTCAGACCACCGGCAGCATCCCTCTTCGGGGAGTTCAGAGACGGTTTCTACAGACGAAATCGGCTTCCCCGCCCCCTCCAGAGGTCTCCCCACGAGGAGGGGCGGTCGTATCCGAGGGGGCAGCGTTCGGGCGGGGCGGTCGGAGGCGCGGCCCCCCACCCCGCCCACGGCCCGTCCTGCAAAGACGGCGCCACCTGTGGAACGCATGAGAGCGCGCGCGTTGGGGACCCGCTGGAGCGCAGGTGCCCCGCCCGGTTCTCCATCACGACAGCGTCAGGGAATCCCGACCTCACCCACATGGGGTCACGGCGGCAGCGGCGGACCTTGGCCGTCCCTGATCAACCACACCCCACCCATGACTACCCACCCCCTTTCGTTCTCCCGGACGACCGCCGTTACGGCGCTGTGCCTCCTGGCCCTGCTCTTCTCGGTCCCCGTGTTCGCGCAGGAGGTCCCCGCCGAGCCCGTCCCGGAAGAGACACTCCCCGAAGAGACGCTCCCCGAAGAGCCCGCTTATGAGGAAGAGGCCACGTATGAGGAGCCGGCCGCCGAGGCCACGGGCTCTGACGTCGCCGCGACGCTGGCCGCCGACGGCCGGTTTAGCGTCCTCCTCGACGCGCTGGCCCAGACGGGCCTCGACGCGGCCATCGCCGAGGGCGGCCCGTTCACGGTCTTCGCCCCGACCGACGACGCGTTCGCCACGCTCCCCGCGGGCACCCTTGAGGCGCTGTCCGACGACGACCTCCGCGCGGTGCTCCTGTACCACGTGGTCGAGGGCGAGGTCGGGCCGGACGCCGCCACGCTCGGCGAGCCCGTCGCCACGCTGGCCGGGCCGGCGCTCGAGTTCAGCGACGTCGACGGCAGCCTCGTCGTCAACGGCACGGCTGCGGCCGGCGAGGGCGTGACCGTCTCGAACGGGCGCGTCTACGCGCTCGGCACGGTCCTCCTGCCGCCCACGGCCGACATGGACAGCGACATGTAAGCCACGGAGGCTCGTCCCCCCCGCCCGCCCCGCCCCGCTCACGTGGGGCGGGGCGGTCTCGTTTAGTCGGCCTGGTAGACGGGCGCGCCGTCGAGGTACGTGGCGAGGACGCGGGCGTCGAGGATGGCCTCGGGCGGGGCGGTCATGATGTCCCGGGACAGGAGCACAAAGTCGGCTCGCTTGCCGGGTTCTATGCTGCCGACCTCGTCCTCCATGAAGGCGGCGTAGGCCGCGTCGAGGGTGAACCCGCGGAGGGCCTCGGCGCGCGTGAGCGTCTGGTTGCCGTACCACCCGCCGGCCGGCGCGTCGGCGGCGTCCTGGCGCGTGACGGCCGCGTGGAAGCCGAGGAGCGGGTCGACGCGCTCGACCGGGAAGTCGCTGCCGAGGGCGAGGCGCGCGCCCGAGTCGACCAGCCGGCGCCACGCGTAGGCGCCGCGCGCGCGGTCCCCGCCGACGCGCGTCTCGACCCACGGCATGTCGCTCGTGGCGTGCGTCGGCTGGACGCTCGCGATCACGCCGAGCGCGGCGAACCGCTCCAGGTCGTCGAGCGAGAGCACCTGGGCGTGCTCGATCCGGTGCCGCCCCGCCCCGCGGTCCACCCCGCCATCCGCCCCGCCCGTGGCGGCGAGGGCCGTTTCGTAGGCGTCGAGGACCTGACGGTTGGCGCGGTCCCCGATGGCGTGCGTGTTGACTTGGAGGCCGCACCGCATGGCGTCCTCGACCGTCTGGCGGAGCGCGGCGTCGGGGTGGAACAGGAGGCCCTGGTTGCCCGGCTCGTCCGAGTAGTCGGCCAGGAGCGCGGCGCCGCGGCTGCCGAGCGCGCCGTCGGCGTAGACCTTGAGCGAGCGGGCCACGAGGCGGCCGCCGTGCTCCAGGCCGTCCGGGTACCGCTCGCAGAAGGCGCCGAGCTCGTCCTCGGAGAGCATGGCGTAGTTGCGGATCGGGAAGCGGCCGGCGTCGATGGCCCGGCGGTACAGGTCGAGCGACTCGATGGGCACGCCGGCCTCGTGGACGCCCGTGAGCCCGTACTTCGTGGTCTCCTCCAGCGCGCGCCTCAGCGCCTCCTCGGACACCGCGGCGTCGGGGGCGGGGAGGGCGCGCGCGACGAGCGCCTCGGCGGCGTCGACGAACACGCCGGTCGGGCGGCCGGCCTCGTCCCGGACCACCGCCCCGCCCTCGGGGTCGGACGGGGCGGGCGCCTCGGGGTCGATGCCGGCGGCGCGGAGGGCGGCCGTGTTGGCCCACGAGGCGTGCCCGTCGATCCGCCCCAGCCAGACGGGCCGGTCGGGGAAGGCGGCGTCGAGGTCGGCCCGCGTGGGGAACGGCTCGCCCTCGCCCCAGTCGTTCTGGTCCCAGCCGCGGCCCGTCACCCAGGCGCCGTCGGGGAGGTCGGCGGCAAAGGCCTGGAGCCGCTCGACGACCTCGGCCCGCGACGTGGCGCCGACGAGGTCGGCCTGGAGGAGCGACGTGCCCAGCCCGAGCAGGTGGGCGTGCGCGTCGATGAGGCCGGGCACGACGGCCGCCCCGCCCAGGTCAAGGCGCGGCCAGTCGGGGTAGGCCGCCCGCACCTCGTCGTCCGACCCGACGGCCACGAACCGGCCGTCCTCGACGGCGAACGCCTCGGCCGTCGGCCGGTCGTCGTCGACGGTGTACACCACCCCGCCCGTGGCGACGTAGCGTGCGGGCGGGGCGGCCTCCTGGGCGGCGGCGAGCGCCGGGAGCAGGACGGCGAGGAGCAGGAGCAGGCGGGTCATGGGCGGGGCGGCAGCGGCGGGCGGGGTGGGCAAGATCGCAAGAGCGACGGCACGCAGGCGCCACCGTGCGGGGCGGGAGGTCGGACTGTGCGACGAGAGCAGGTAGAGCGACGAGAGCAGGTAGAGCGACGAGAGCAGGTAGAGGGACGAGAGCAGGTAGAGCGACGAGAGCAGGGAGAGCGACGAGAGCAGGTGCCCGCCCCGCCCGCACGGCGCGGCAAGGGCGGGGCGGGAGGCGGCCGGAACCTTTCGGAACCGCCCCGCCCCCTGCTCTACCTGCCCTACCTGCTCTACCTGCTCTACCTGCTCTACCTGCTCTACCTGCTCTACCTGCTCTACCTGCTACCCCCGCGGCGGCCGCTCAACCCACAGCGTCACCGGCCCGTCGTTGACGAGCGCCACCTCCATCTGAGCCCCGAAGACGCCGCGGCCGACCGCCCCGCCCAGGTGCCCCGATAGCGCGTCGCAGAACGCCTCGTAGAGCGGCTCCGCAATGTCGGGCGGGGCGGCGCGCGTGTAGCTCGGGCGCGTCCCCTTGCGGACGTCGCCGGCGAGCGTGAACTGGCTGACGACGAGTGCGCCGCCGCCCACGTCGACGAGCGAGCGGTTCATGCGGCCGTCGTCGTCGGGGAACACGCGGAGCCGGGCCGTCTTGTCGGCCAGCCAGTCGCCTTCGGCGGCCGTGTCGCCCACGACGACGCCGAGGAGCACGAGCAGGCCGCGGCCGACCTCGCCGACGACCTCCCCGCCCACGCGGACCGAGGCGGAGGACACGCGCTGAACGAGGGCAATCATGGGCGGGACTGGGGACTGGGGACTGGGGACTGGGGACTGGAAGGTGTCCGACCACCCCGCCCTCGTCAACCCTCCCTCTGGCTCTTGGCGGGGCGGTCTGGGGCGAACCCTCTGCCGGCGCCCGGTTGCCTACTCCCCCGAACGCAGCGAGCGCACGAACGCGTCGAGCGCGCGTCCGCGGTGGCTGATCCGGTTTTTCTCCTCGGCCGTCATCTCGGCGAACGTCCGGCCGTCGCCTTGGGCGGGGCGGAACAGCGAGTCGTAGCCGAACCCGGCCGTCCCGGACTCCTCGGTGGCGATGAGCCCCTCGCACACGCCGTCGAACGTGCGCACGCCGTCGGCGTCGGCGTAGGCGAGCACGGTGCGGAATCGGGCCGTGCGGCTCGGCGCGCCGGCGATGTCGGCGAGCAGCTTCCGGCGATTGTCCTCGTCGTCCGCGTCGTCGCCCGCGTAGCGCGCGCTGCGGACGCCCGGCGCCCCGTCCAGCGCGTCGACCTCCAGGCCCGTGTCGTCGGCCAGCGACGGCGAGCCGGTAAAGTCGAGTAGCGCGCGCGCCTTTTTCTCGGCGTTGCCCGCGAGCGTGTCGGCGTCCTCCTCGACCTCGGGCGCGCCCAAGTCGGCGGCCGAGACCAGGTCGATGTCGAGGTCGGCGAGCCGAGCGGCCAGCTCGGCAATCTTGCCGGGGTTGCGGGTGGCGAGGACGAGGCGCATGCGGGTTCGGGGTTCGGGGTTCGGGGTTCGGGGTTCGGCAAGATGGCCGTTCCACCCCGCCCACACCACGGGGCGAACCCGCCGGTCGGGGCGGGGCGGCCTGAGAGGGCGGGGCGGCTGCGCGGGGCTTCCCCTTGTATTCACGCCGTCCGACGGCCCCGTTCTTGGACTGCCCCGCCCCGCCCCCTAGATTCGGGGGCTTGACGTGGTGCGACCCCGCGCTCTCGGTCCGCCCCGCCCCTTCCCCCTCCACCAGACTGGTATTGCCTTGGCTATCGGCATCAAAGTTCGCGACAAGGAGTCCATCGACCGCGCCCTCCGCCGCTTTAAGCGGACCGTCAACCGCGCCCGCGTGCTGCGGACGTACCGCGAGAACATGGCCTTCACGAAGCCCTCCATCGTGAAGCGCGAGGAGCGCAAGGAGGCGGCCAAGAAGGCCCGTCGCGCGAACCGCCGCCGCTACTAGCCGAGGCCCAGCGGGGCTGCCGCCCCGCCCTCTGGGTCCGTACGCCCGTTCCTCCGCGTGGAGGGACGGGCGTTTCTGTGCGCGGGCGGGGTGGTCTACTCCCCTTCCGCCGAGGGCGGGGTGGGCAGCTCGTCGAGGTCGGCCATGTCCTTCGGCCGGCCGCTCGCCCGCTTGTTCCGGCGGAGGTCGCGCAGCCCGATCACCGGCACCTCCACCCCGCCCCAGTCGACGACTTCCCGCTGCGCCCAGCACTCGTCGAACGAGACGCCGGAGACGGACGTGAAGATCTCCGCACAGTTTGGAGGCACGCCGATCCGGATGATCTTGTCGTCGCCGAGGAGTGCGGTGGGGACGTCGAACCCACACGTCGATGTCGCCCGTGGCTCGGGGGTACCCGTAGTAGATGACCGCGTAGCCGCCGACGAGGAGGTACTCAACTCCGCTCGCGTTCAGCGAACTCAATAACTCGCTGAAGTCGGGCGGTAGCCGCGTCTCCATAGTTCACCTCGCGGAGGTACTGTGCCGTTTGCAGGCGGAACTCGGGCGTCTGCGCCCACCACCACGCGCGGTCGGCCTCCTCGGCCTCCTCGAACGAGGAGGCGACTGAGAAGGCCGAGCGGTCCATGCGGGGCGGGGCGGGGCGGTCAGGCATCGAGCCCGAGCGCCTCGCGCACGATCCGCTCCTGCTCGGCGGTGTGGACCTTGGCGCTGCCGGCGGCCGGCGAGGCGGCGGCGGCGCGGCCGGCGTAGACCACGCGGTGCGAGCAGTCGCCCGTGACGTCTTCCAGGAGCGCGTCGAGGCGGTGGCGCACGAACGACCACCCGCCCATGTTGGCCGGCTCCTCCTGGAGCCACACGACGGGCTTGCCCTCAAACCGGGCCAGCTCCTCGCGCACGGCGTCCTCGGGGAACGGGTAGAACTGCTCCAGCCGCGCGATGGCGACCGACGCGGGGTCGTCCAGCGCCTCGCGCGCCTTGAGCACGTCGTAGTACACCTTCCCCGAGCAGATCACGAGGCGGTCCGCCCCGGCGGTTTGCGCCCCGCCCTCTTGCGAGGGAATGAACGGGCGGTAGTGGCCGTCGGACAGCTCCTCCACCGACGTCACCGCCTGCGGGTGGCGCAGGAGCGACTTCGGCGTCATGACGATGAGCGGCTTCTTGGCGTCCCGCTTCACCTGGCGCCGGAGCGCGTGGAAGTAGTTGGACGGCGTCGAGTAGTTGGCGACGATGAGGTTGTCCTCGGCGCACGCCTGGAGGAACCGCTCGAGACGGCCCGACGAGTGCTCCGGCCCCTGCCCCTCGTACGCGTGCGGGAGCAGCATCACGAGCGACGAGGTCTGCCCCCACTTGGCCTCGGCCGCCGTCACGAACTGGTCGATCATGATCTGGGCGCCGTTCACGAAGTCGCCGAACTGGGCCTCCCAGAGCACCAAGGCTTCCGGCTCGGCGACCGAGTACCCGTACTCGAACCCGAGCGCGGCGTACTCGCTCAGGAGCGAGTCGTAGACCTGGAACTTAGCGGCCCCGTCGCCGAGCTGGTTGAGCGGGGTGTGGCGGTGGCCGTCCGTCTGGTCGTAGAGGATGGCGTGGCGCTGCGAGAACGTCCCGCGCCCCGAGTCCTGCCCGCTCAGGCGGACCGGCGTGTCCTCCAGCAGGAGCGTCCCGAACGCGAGCGCTTCGGCGAGCGCCCAGTCGATCTGGCCCTCCTCGAACTGCTTCTGCCGGCGGTCGACGACGAGGCGGCCCAGCTTTTTGTGGACCTCGAAGTCGTCGGGCAGGTCGACGAGCGCGCGGATGACGCGGTCGAGGGCGGGGCGGGGGGCCGCCGTCGCGACCGGCTCCTCGGGCTCGACCGGGACCGGCGGCGGGACTGGGTCGAGGTCCTTCCGCTGCTCGGCGAGCTCCTTCGTCTCCTCGAACGCCCCGTCCAGCTTCCCCTTGAAGTCGTCGAGGATGCCCTCGGCCTGCTCCGGGGTTAGCTCGCCGCGGCGGAGCAGGAGCTCGAGGTACAGCTTCCGCACGCTCCGGTGGCCGTTGATCTCGGCGTACATGAGCGGCTGCGTGTAGCTGGGCTCGTCGCCCTCGTTGTGGCCGTACTTCCGGTAGCACACGAGGTCGACCACGACGTCCTTGTTGAACACCTGGCGGTAGTCCAGCGCCAGGCGCGCCACGCGGACGGCGGCCTCGGGGTCATCGCCGTTGACGTGGAAGATGGGCGCCTGGATCATGCGCGCGATGTCGGTCGCGTAGACCGAGGAGCGCGAGTGCATGGGGAGCGTCGTGAACCCGATCTGGTTGTTGACGACGAGGTGGACCGTCCCGCCCGTCCGGTAGCCTTCGAGCTGCGACAGGTTGAGCGTTTCGGCGACCACGCCCTGCCCGGCGAACGCGGCGTCGCCGTGGATGAGGACGGGGAGCACGCGGTCGCGGAGCTGCTTTTCGCTCGCGTCCGGCGTGGCCTCGACGATCCGCTGCTGCTTGGCCCGCACCATCCCCTCGACGACCGGGTTGACGGCTTCGAGGTGCGACGGGTTGGAGGCCAGTGTGAGCTCGGTCGTCGCGCCGGACGGCGAGGTGTGCGTGCCGGTCTGACCGAGGTGGTACTTCACGTCGCCCGAGCCGTGGACGGCGTCGGGGTCGATCGTCCCCTCGAACTCGCCGAACACGCGGTCGTAGGGCTTGCCGAGGATGTTGGTGAGCACGTTGAGGCGGCCGCGGTGGGCCATCCCGATCACGACCTCCTCGGTCTCCTGGTCGGCCGCGTCCGAGAGGACGGCGTCGAGGAGCGGGACCATGGTCTCGGCGCCCTCCAGCGAGAACCGCTTGTGCCCGATGTACTTGGTGTGGATAAACTGTTCGAGGGCCTCGGCCTCGTTGAGCTTCTCGAAGATCCGCGTTTTCCGGGCCGGGTCGATGGGCTCGCGGAACTGCTGCGGCTCGATCCGCTCGATGAGCCACCGCTTCTCGGCCGGCGACGAGAGGTGCATGAACTCGCTCCCCACGTGGCCCGTGTAGGTGTCCCAGAGGATGTCGAGGATCTCGCGGAGCGTGGCCCGATCCTTCCCCGCGAGCCCACCGCCCACGCCGGCCATGCCGCCCGTCAAGAACTCGCGGTCGAGGTCCCAGACGGTGAGGCCGTAGCTGGCCGGGTCGAGCTCGGTGTGGTTGCGCGGCTCGTAGCCGAGCGGGTTGGTGTCGGCGAGGAGGTGGCCGCGGACGCGGTAGGCGCGGATGAGCTCGTAGACGCGGGCCTGCTTCTCGATCTTGGCTGCCTTGCCGGTCGCCCGGAGCCGCCCCGTCCCCAGCGACGGCGTCGAGTCGGCGGCGCCGCGGAACGGCGGGAGGTGGAGCCCGAGCGACTGGAATACGTCGTCGTAGAAGCCGTCCTCGCCCTGGAGCAGGCCGGCCACGACGTTCAGGAACTCGCCCGACTCGGCGCCCTGGATCACGCGGTGGTCGTAGGTTGAGGTCATCGTCATGACTTCGGAGAGCCCGAGCCGCGAGAGCTCCTCCGGCGCCATGCCGGCGTACTCAGGCGGGTAGCCGATGGCGCCGACGGCGACGATCACGCTCTGACCCGGCATGAGGCGCGGGACGCTCATGATGGTCCCGATGCCGCCCGGGTTGGTCAGCGTGGCCGTCGTGCCCTGGAAGTCCTCGACGGCCAGCTTGCTGCCGCGGGCGCGCTTGACGACGTCGTTGTAGGCGCCGAGGAACTCGGCGAACGACATCTGGGCGGCCTCCTTGATGTTGGGCACGAGGAGCTGCCGCTTCCCCCGCTTCTCGATGTCGATGGCGAGCCCGAGCGCGGTCGAAGCCGCCTCGATCCGCTCGGGCGCCCCGTCCTGCTCGCGGAACGCAGCCTTCATGCCGGGGACCGCCTCCATGCCGCGCAGGATGGCGTGGGCGATCAGGTGCGTGAACGAGACCTTCGCCCCGCCCGTCGCCCGCTGGTGGCGGTTGATGAGCCGCCGGTTCTCGGCCAGCAGGCGGACCGCGATCTCGCGCACGGACGTGGCCGTGGGGATCGTGAGGCTGGCCTCCATGTTCTCGACGATCCGGGCGCCCACGCCGCGGATCGGGGCGGCCTCGGCACCTTCGGGGAGCGGCACGGTGGGCGCCTGTAGACGGGCGGGGAGGCTCGCCGGGGCGCCGTCGCCGCCGGCGGCCCCATTGCCGGAGGGCGGGGCGGGGCGGGCGGGCGCGGGCGGGGCGGCGCTCGACGCGTCGGCGGCCGGGGCGCTCGCGGCGGCCTCGGGCGCGCCGTCGCCGGAGGTGTCCGCCCCGCCCGGCGCGCTGTACGCCGGCTTCGGGTCGAAGTCGGCGAAAAAGTCGCGCCAGCTCTCGCTGACCGACTCGGGGTTTTGGAGGTACTGGGCGTAGACGTCTTCGACGTAGCCGCTGTTGAAGCCGAACATGCTCGCGGGGCGTGGGAGGGCGGGGCGAACCCTACGCGCCGCGCCGGCCGGCGGATTCCCGAAGACGGCAGGAACCACCCCGCCCCGCCCACGCGCGCGCCGAGGGCGGGGCGGGGCGAGCTGTTCGGTGCAAGAGCGGGGTGGCCGTGTCCGACCACAAGCGCGCGCCCTACAGCCACCCCGCCCGTCGGTACCACGCGACCGTTTCGGCCAGGCCCTCGCCGAGCGGAACGCGCGGCACGTAGCCCACGGCGCGGCCCGCCTTCGCCGACGAGCACGTCCAGGCGTAGCGGGCCGCGACCGCCTTGTCGCGCGTGAGCGGCGGGAGCCGCCCGACGAGCCCGCCGACGCGCTCCGCGAGCGCACCCGCCCCGCCCACGAGCGCCGCGGGAACGGGCAGCCTCAGCGTCCGCCGACCGAGGGCGCCTTCGACGGCGCGCCGCACCTCGTCCCACGCGTAGGCCGGGCCGCCGACGAAGTACGTCTCGCCCGCCGCCACCGGCGCCTCCACGAGGTCGACCATGCCGCGCGCGAGGTCGCGGACGTGGACAAGCGAGAGGCGCGGCACGTCGCCCCGCCCGACGACGGGGAACAGGCCGCGCGAGGAGCCCTTGATCATCTCGTAAATGTCGGTTTCGCGCGGGCCGTAGACGGCCGGCGGCCGCACGACGGTCACGTCGAGGTCGCCGTAGCGCTCGCGGACGGCGGCCTCCATGCGCGCCTTGCTCCGGCCGTACATCGAGATCGGGCGGGGCGAGTCGGCCTCGGTCGCCGGGACCGGCGTGCCGTCGGGGCGGACAGCGTTCGGCCCCATGGCCTCCAGGCTGCTCGTGACGAGGACCCGCCCCGCCCTGGCGGCGTGTGGCGCCTCGGCCGCCACCCCGCCCCGCTCGCGGACAGCGTCGAGGAGGGCGAGCGTGCCATCCACATTCGCGCGGTCCAGCATGGCCTGGTCGCGGGCACGCGTGAGGCCGGCGACGTGGACCACGAGGTCGGCCCCGGCGACGCCGGCGCGCAAAGCGTCGGCGTCGCCCAGGTCGCCGCGGATGGTCTCGACATCGTACTCGGCCAGCCACTTCGGGTCGCTCCGCACGAGCGCGCGGACGGCGTAACCCCGCCCCAGCAGCTCCTCCACGACCCAGCTCCCGACGAACCCGGTGCCGCCGGTGACGAACGCGAGACGAGACGGCATGGACGGACGCAGAGGGCGGGGCGGGGTGGCGCCCTACGCCGTGGGCGGGGCGGAGGTCCGCGCCGCTCGCCGCCCGCCGCGGGCGGGGCGGTCAGGGTCCTCCCGATCCGGGGCGGGGCGGAAACGCCGGCGCGCGCCTCGCTTTAGAGCAACTACCTCTCCCACCCCGCCCGATGACGCTCGCCGCCCTCTTCGCCTTTATCTGGGGCGCTATGATCGGCCTGTTCATGGCCGTCTGGCACTTTATGGGCAAAACGTCGGGCAAGGCGCTCGGGATCGCCCACGGGCTGTTCACCGTGTCCGGCGTCGTCTTGCTCCTGGTCGGCCTCCTGACGCACGAGGCGAACACGGGGTGGTGGCTCTTGGTCGCGTTCCTGGTGACGGCGGCGGGCGGGGCGTACCTGTTCTCGCGGCAGATCCGCGGCGAGCCGTGGCCCGGCTTCGTGATCATCGCCCACGGCGGACTCGCGATCGCCTCAATCGTCCTGCTGGGCCTGTTCCTGGCGGGCGACGAGCCCCCCGTTCTTGAGGACCCGGACGGCGACGTGCCGGCCGCGTCGACGGAGAACCAGCCGGTCCCGGTCGACTCGCTCACGCAGTAGCGACGACCGACCGCCCCGCCCCGCTGGACCGGGCGGCGGCCGGGTCTCTCCCACCCCGCCCGAGCCGTTCCCCGCCCCGCTCAGGCCAGGCGCAGGCCGACCACGCTCTCGACGTGGTGCGTGTGCGGGAACATGTCGACCGGCTGGACGGCCTCGACGGTGTAGGCGGCGGCTTCCAGGAGGTAGTGGAGGTCGCGGGCCTGCGACGTCGGGTTGCAGCTCACGTAGACGATGCGCTCGGGCCGGAGGTGCGCGATCTGGCCGACCACCTTGGGGTGGAGCCCGGCGCGCGGCGGGTCCAGGACGAGGACGTCCGGGCGGCCGTGCGCCTCGACGAGGTCGGGCTTGAACAGCTCCAGCATGTCGCCGGCCACGAACGTAGCGTTCGTCACGCCGTTGGCCGCCGCGCTCGTGCGGGCGTTCTCGACCGCCTCCTCGACCAGCTCGACCCCGACCACCTTCTCGACGGCGTCCGCGAGCGAGAGCGAGATCGTGCCGGCCCCGCAGTACAGGTCGTAGACCGTGTCCGTCGGCTTCAGGTGCGCGAACTCGCGGGCGACGGCGTAGAGCCGCTCAGCCATGACCGTGTTCGTCTGGAAAAAGGCGTTCGAGGCGATCTCGTAGGTGTAGTCGCCGATCTTGTCGCGGACCGTGCCCGGCCCGAAGACGACGTGCGCCTCGCCGTACGACGTCTGCGCGACGCCCTCGTTGACCGTGTTGACGAGCGTCGTGACCTCGGGGAACTCGGCCTGGAGGAAGGCCGCGAACGCCGCCATCCGCTCCTCGTCGCGGCGGCTCGTGACCAGGTTCACCATGCGGTCGGCCGTGTGCGCCGGCGTGCGGAGGCCGAGGATGCGGAGAAAGCCCGTGTGCTCGCGGGCGTGCCACGGCTTCCACCCGTGCTCGTGGGCAAACGCGCGGACGCCGTTGACGAGCGCCGCGCTCCACTCGCTCTGGAGGTAGCACGCCTTGAGGTCGAGGACCTTGTCGAACCGGCCGGGCACGTGGAGGCCGAGCGCGAAGCGGGTGTCGAACGTCTCGCCGGAGGCCACCTCCCAGTCGGTCAGCCAGCGCTGGGCCGAGAACGAAAACTCCATCTTGTTCCGGTAGAAGTACGTCCCGCCCGAGCCGTCGCGGAGTTCGGCCCCGAGGGCGGGGCGGAGCTCGGCGGCGCCCAGGTCGATCCCCGCGTGGCGCAGCGCGCCGACGGCGGCCTCCCCCTTCATCTGGAGCTGGGCCGGGTACTCGACGTGCTGCCACTTGCACCCGCCGCAGGCGTCGAAGTACTCGCACCGCGGCTCGGTGCGGAGCGGGCTGGGCTCCAGGAGTTCGAGCACGCGCGCCTCGGCGAAGCTCTTTTTCCGCTTGATCACGCGCGCGCGGACGCGGTCGCCCGGGACGGCGCCGGCGACGAACACGACGAACCCGCCCCGCCCGGTGCCATCGGGGCCGGTCTCGCCGCCGAGGCGGGCGAGGCTCTTGCCGCGGTCGGCGAACTGCTCCAGCGTGAGCTCGACCTCGCGGCCGCGCTTGAGGGCGGAGGGGGCGGGCGGGGCGGGGGCGGACATGGGCACGGGGCGGGGAGCGGGCGCCGAAGATACCGGCCGGGCGGGGCGGCCCCGTGGAGCGCGCGGGGAGTCGGCGGCCGCCCCGCCCCGACCGAACGTCCCCGGCGGACGGTGCCGCCCCGCCCGGCGTCCTCCACGGCGGGCGCCGCGTCCGTCCCGCCCGTCGGCGCCGGGGGCGGGGCGGACGCGCCCGCGCGCCTGGGCGACCCGGCGCGCCCTTTGCGTAGTCCCACCCCGCCCGCCGCCGTCGGCCCGCGCCGCCCTGGCGCGCCCGCCTCCGCGCCCGTCCGGCCAGGACCCGTTACCCATCGTGCCGGTCCGCTTCGAATCTCCCGCATGGCTTCGTCCGAGACCGCCCCGTCCGCCCCGCGGCTCCTCCTCTACCAGGCGCTCCTGTTCGTGGGCGGGGCGGCGCTCGTGACCATTGGGGCGGCGTACGCGCTCGGCGAGGGCACCGTGGGGCCGGCGGCGGGGCGGCTCGCGCTCGGGCTCTCGGCCGTGGCGCTCGCCGGGATCATGGTCACGAGCATGTGGGCGCGGCGGAACATGCTGGTCCTGGTCTACGCGCTCTTCCTCGTCGTCTCGGTGTGGCAGATCGGTCTGAGCTACGTCGGCGGCCTCTCGCCGGCGACGGCGTTCGGGGTCGTGCTCACGTTCGTCGGCTGCGCGGCGGGGATGACGTCGACGCGCGGCGTCGTCGCGTTCTCGGCCGCGTTCCTGACCGCGGCGGCGGCCGTGGCGCTCGCCGTCGAGGACCCGCTCGTGCCGACGAATGCGTACCTCGCCACGCTCGTGTCGCTCGCCGTGCTCTCGGCGCTCGTCTCGCGGACGGTCCACCGGAGCCTCCGGCTCATGGACGAGGCGCGGCGCGAGGCGCTCGGGGCGGCCCGCGCCAAGTCGGAGTTCCTGGCGACCATGAGCCACGAGATCCGCACGCCCATGAACGGCGTCATCGGGATGACCGAGCTGCTCGCGGCCAGCGACCTCACGCGCGACCAGCGCGACTACGTCGAGACGGTGCAGGCGTCGGGCGAGGCCCTGCTCTCGATCATCAACGACGTCCTCGACCTGTCGAAGATCGAGGCCGACCGGGTCGATCTCGAAGAGGTGCCGGTCGGGGTCCGCCCGTTCTGCGACGAGGCCGTCGGGCTCGTGGCCCGGGCGGCGGCCGAGAAGGGCGTCGAGGTCGTGTGCCGGGTCCGCCCCGAGGTCCCGTGCGAGGTGCTCGTCGACCCCGTCCGGCTCCGGCAGGTCCTGCTCAACCTGCTCTCGAACGCCGTCAAGTTTACCGACGCCGGCTCGGTCGTCCTGGACGTCGCGTGCGCGGAGCGGCGGCGGGGCCGCGCGGCCCTCCACGTCCGCGTGGTCGACACCGGCGTCGGGCTGGCGCCCGGGAGCGCCGAGGCCATCTTCGACTCGTTCGCCCAGGCCGACGCCTCGACCACGCGGCGGTTCGGGGGAACGGGCCTCGGCCTGACCATCTCGAAGCGGCTCGTGGCCCTCATGGGCGGGGAGGTCTGGGCCGAGGGCGAGCCGGGCGAGGGGTCCACGTTCCACGTCACGCTGTCGCTCCCCGAGCTGAGCGGGCCGCCGCCCCGCCCCGCCCCGACGGGCCGGACGCTGCTCGTGGTCGAGGACCACGACGACGCGCGCCGGGCGGTCGCCGACCTCGCCGCCGGCGCCGGGCTCACGGTCCGCGCCGCGGCGTCGGCGGCCGAGGCGCTCGCCTGGGTAGACGGCGGGGGCCGCTACGACCTGGCCGCCGTCGACCTCACGCTGGGCGCGGGCGGGGCGGTCGGGCTCGCCGAGCGGCTCCGGCTCCACCCCGACCTGGCCGACCGCCCGCTCCTCCTGCTCGCGCCGCTCGGCGCGGCCGTCCCCACGGCCGGCCGGTTCGACGCCGTCCTGACGAAGCCGCTCCGCACGGCGGCGTTCGAGGCGGCCCTGACCGGCCTGGGCGGGGCGGACCCGGACACGTGCGACGCTCCGGCGGCGCCCTCGCCGCCGGCGTTCGGCGGCCTCCGCGTGCTGCTCGTCGAGGACCACGCGGTCAACCAGCGCGTGGCGCTCGGGCTGCTCCGCCAGGCGGGCGTCGAGGCCGACCTCGCCGAGGACGGGGGCGGGGCGGTCCGCGCGGTCACGGCGGCGGACGCGGGCGGGCGCGGCTACGACGTGGTGTTCATGGACGTCCAGATGCCGGGCATGGACGGGCTCGAGGCCACGCGCCGCGTCCGCGCCGCGCTGCCGCCCGAGCGCCAGCCGCGGATCGTCGCGCTGACGGCCAACGCGTTCTCGACCGACGCCGCCGCGTGCCGGGCGGCCGGGATGGACCGGGTGCTCGCCAAGCCCGTGCGCCCCGGCGCGCTCCGCGACGCGCTCCGCGAGACGGTCGCCGGGCGCTCCGCCCCGCCCGATGGTGCACGCCCCGCGCCGACGGATGCCCCGCCCGCGGAGCCGGACGCCGCCCCGCCCGAAGCCGCCCCGCCCGAAGCCGCCCCGCCCCCGACCAGCGGCTCTGAGGGCTCGCTATCGGCCGACGCCGTTCTCGACCACCTCCGACCGATCTGCGAGGGCGACGACGGGCTCGTCGGCGAGATCCTCGACGCCTACCTCCGCACCGACGTCTCGCTGCTCGCCGAGCTGTCGGGGTCGGCGGCTGAGGTCGTCTCGGCAGCCCACAAGCTGAAGGCGGCCGCCGGCACGCTCGGCGCCGACGCGCTCGCCGCGCAGGCCCACCGCCTCGAGGTCGAGGCCCGGACGGGGTCGGCCCCGCGTGACGGCGTGCGGGCGCTCGAGCGCGGCCTGCTCGCGTTCCGCGAGAACGTGGCCGAGGCCCGGGGCCGGCTCCACACCGCCCCGCCCGTCGTCTCGCGCTGAGGCCGCCGCGGGCGGGGCGGTAGGCGGGCAGGGCGGACACGGGGCACAGGGGCAAAGCGGTGCGCGGGCGGGGCGGCCAGAACGCCCCGCGCTGGGACGGCCCCGCCCCGCGGGGGTACACCGGCCGGATGCGTCACGCTGGCGCGTACAAATCGTGCCGCCGAACGGGCGGCGCGGGCGGGCGAGCGCGTGCCCTCAAGGGAATGGTGTAACCCTCCGATACGTTCTGTGCCCCTCACCCCCCGCCCCGCCCCATGCCCGCACGCCCGATCCTCCGCCACCGCGGTTTCGACGTCGTTGTCCAGTCCGTCCCCGAGGGCACCCGCTTCGCGTTCGCCGTCCTGCACCGGGGCCTCCAGCTCCACGCGTCGACGCCCGAGTTCCGGTCGGCCGTCTCGGCGGACCGCGCCGCGCGCCGGTTCGTCGACGACGCGCTCGGCGTGTTCGCGTTCGGAGAAGCCGCGGCCGCGGCCTAGGGCGACGCCGGACCGCCGCCTCCGCCGTGCCACCCCGCCCGGGCGGGGCGGAGCCCCTTTCTACGAAAAGGCGCCGGCGGCGGGGTAAGCGGGCGCGAGATCCCGCCGGGGCTAGGCGCCCCCGCCCCGCTCAGTCGTCCTCGTAGTAGAAGTCCTCGTTGTGCGTCGGGTAGTCCGGCCACACCTCCTCGATGCTCTCGTACGGAGCGCCGTCGTCCTCCATCTCCTCCAGGTTCTGGATCACCTCGGCGGGCGCCCCCGTGCGGTCGGCGTAGTCGATGAGCTCGTCCTTCGTCGCCGGCCAGGGGGCGTCTTCGAGGGTCGCGGCAAACTTGAGCGTCCAATACATGGTCTCGCGGGGATCGTCGGGAGGAGGGTCGTCTAGAGCGCCGGCGCACGATAGGACCCGCCGCGGGCAAATGCAACGCCCGCCCCCGTGCAGGTTCCGTGGGGACGGCCGCCCCGCCCGCTCCGCCGGCGCCTCCGGGCGCTCTCCCCGGCCCTTCGCCGCGGGCGGGGCGGTCCCTAGTCGAACGACGCCGTCGGCGCCCGCGCGGCGGCCAGGATCTGGCGGTACTCGGCCGGCGCCACGTCCGGGACGAACGTCGTCACCGGGTTGAGCGGCGTCCGCGCCGCGTCCAGCTGGCGGACCTCGTAGTGGAGGTGCGGCGACGTCGAGAGCCCGCTGTCGCCGCTGTAGGCGACGGTCTGGCCGCGGCGGACGCGCGCGCCCTCGCGGACGCCATCGGCCGCGCGCGACAGGTGGGCGTAGCGGGTAAGCTTGCCCGCGAGCGGGTGCTCGATCTCGACGACGGTCCCGTACCCGCCCCGCGTCCCCACGAAGCTGACGCGGCCGTCGCCGGCGGCGTAGAGCGGGGTGCCGACCGGGGCCGCGAAGTCGACGCCGGCGTGGAGCCGCGAGACGCGGAGGATCGGGTGGCGGCGCATCCCGAAGCCCGACGTCAGCCGCGCGTTCTTGAGCGGGAGGATCGCCGGCTGCTGGCGGAGCACGGCGTCGCGGCGGGCGGCCAAGCTGCGGAGCTCGTCGTACGACTCACTCTGGAGCGCGAGCTGGCGTTCGAGCCGGTCGAACGCCTCGGTCGTCTCCTCCAGGAGGTCGGCCGTGGGCTCTGAGAAGCGGGCAAACGCGTCGTCGCGTACGCGCCGCACCGGAACGACGGGCGCCGCGTTCTCCGGCTCTGTCTCGCCGACCGCCCCGCCCGCCGGAACCGGGTCCGCCTCCAGGACCGTGCGGTACAGCTCCCGGTCCGTCTCCGCGAGCACGTCGACGCGCGCGGCGAACGAGGTGAGCCGGGCGTTGGCCGCCGCGAGCTCGCCCCGGAGCACGCTGATCTCCTCGGCCTGCGTGGTCTCGGCCGGCGCCGCGGCCGCCCCGGTCGACGCCTCGCTCGCGACGCCCATCCCCACGACGCCGAGCACGAGGGCCGCGGCCGCGCCCACTTTTGCCCACCCCGCCCGCCGCCCCGCCCTGCGGCCCGCCTCGACGGCGACGAAGGCGCCCGCGTCGTGGTCGTAGTAGTAGTAGCGGTTGGAGGACATACGGGCGGGGTGGTGGACCCAGAGGTGGAGGCCCGGCGCAACAACCGGGCCGGGGGCCGCAGCCCTCCCGCCGTCGGCGGACCAATCGCTAAGGTAGGGGCGTGGGGCGCCCTTTCGCCACCCCGCCCCGGTCTCCCCCCGCCCGCCCCTTCCGCCCCGCCCTACGGCCGGACGAGCGCTCCGGCGCACCCGGCACGTTATTCCACGTCCTCCTCGAACCATTCGACGCCGCGGCGCCCGCCGGGCGCGGCGCCCGCGCCCTTCGCCTGGATCCGGTCGCGGAGCCGGGCCGCAAACGCCTCGGCCGGGTCGTACCCGTAGTGCCGGAGCAGGTGGTTCATCGCGATCACCTCGCAGATGACCGTCACGTTTTTGCCCGGCGTAATGGGGAGCTTCACGAGCGGGAGGTCCACGCCCAGGAGCGGCGTCATCTCCGTCACCATCCCGATTCGCGTGTACTCCTCGTCGTTGTCCCAGGGGTGCACACGCACGACGAGCTCGATCCGCTTCTGGTGGCGGACCGCGCGGACGCCGAACATGGCCCGGACGTCGATGATGCCCAGCCCGCGGATCTCCATAAAGTGGCCGGCGAGGTCGGTCCCCGACCCCATGAGCACGCCCTCCGACTTCCGCGACGCGATCACCACGTCGTCGGCCACGAGGCGGTGGCCGCGCTCGACGAGGTCGAGGGCCATCTCCGACTTCCCGATCCCGGCCGCGCCGGTCAGCAGCAGGCCGATCCCGTACACGTCGACGAGCGAGCCGTGGACCGTCAGCTGGAGCGCGAACTGATCCTCGAGAAACGCCCGCACCCGGTCCAGGAGCGGGACCGTCGGGAGCGCCGTCCGGTAGACCGGGACGTCGGCGTCGTCGGCGAGCGCGAGGAGGTCGTCCGGGAGCGCGTTGCCGGCGGCGAGGATTACGCACGGCGGGCCGAACGCGAGCAGCTGCCCGAACGCCTCGCGCGCGCCCTCCTCGCCCCGCCACGCGAGGTACCGGCACTCGGTGTTGCCGAGCACCTGGAGCCGCTGGTGCTCGAAGTGCTCGGCGTAACCGGCCAGCACGAGCCCGGGCCGGTGGACGTGCCGCTCGGTGACGACGTGGTCCGACGCGTCGACGCCGTTGGCCGACTCGATCTCGATCCCGACCCGGTCCCGGAGCCGCGCGACGAGGTCGCGGACCGTGATCGACTCTTTCCGAAACGGCTGGGGCTGACGCACGGGGTACGGGGTACGGGGTACGGGGTACGGGGTACGGGGTACGGGGTACGGGAAGATGGCGGCGTGGCGCCACGGGCGGGGCGGAAAACGACCGGAATATCGGCGGGCAGCGAAAATGCCCCACCCCGCCCGCGGTGCATGAGGGCGGGGCGGCCGTCGTAGCGGCGTTGCATGCAACGCCGTCAGGCCGCGGCGTCGGGCGGGGTGGCGACGGGCGGGGCGGCGGGTCGTTCGCCGGGCGGGGCGGCGTCATGCCGGACCGTCTCGCCCGCGTCACAACCACCTCGCCCTTTGGGTCCTAGCCCCTCTTGACTGCGCCGACGCTGCGCGGGGGCCAGGAGGGAAACTGCCGCCGCCTCTCGTTGACGGCGGCCTCGCCGGTCACCACCCCGCCCATGCCGACACGGGGCGGGGCGGAACAAAACGGGCACCACCCCGCCCGCGCGTCCCTTTTCCCTTTTCTACGGCACGTCGACGGCGTCGAGCACGCGGCGGACGACGGCGTCGGAGGCGACCTCCTCGGCCTCGGCCTCGTAGGTCACGGCCACGCGGTGGCGGAGCACGTCGAGCGCGAGCGCGCGGACGTCGTCGGGCGTGACGTAGGCCCGCCCCGCCAGGAACGCGTGCGCGCGGGCGGCCAGCGCGAGCGCGATCGACGCGCGCGGGCTCGCTCCGTAGGCCACCAGCCCCTCGACGTCGGGGAGCCCGTAGCGGGCCGGCTCGCGCGTGGCCAGCACGAGGTCGACCACGTACTCCTCGACGCGGGCGTCGACGTACACCCCGCCCACGACGCGCCGCGCGTCGAGGATCTGGTCCGGCGTCACGACCGGCGCCGCCGGCTCGAGCGGGGCGCCGCGCGACATCCGCCGCATGATCTCCAGTTCCTCGTCGCGCGTCGGGTAGCCCACGACCGTCTTCAGCATAAAGCGGTCGACCTGGGCCTCGGGCAGCGGGTACGTCCCCTCCTGCTCGACCGGGTTCTGCGTGGCCAGGACCAGGAACGGCCGCGGCAGCGGGTACGTGGTCTCCCCGATCGTGACCTGCCGCTCCTGCATGGCCTCCAGGAGCGCGCTCTGCACCTTGGCCGGCGCCCGGTTCACCTCGTCGGCCAGGACCACGTTGGCGAAGATCGGCCCCTTCTGGACGCGGAAGCTGGACTCGGCCTGGTTGTAGACGAGCGTCCCCACGAGGTCGGCCGGGAGGAGGTCGGGCGTAAACTGGACGCGCTGGAACCGGGCGTCGATGGCCTGCGCGAGCGTCGAGACGGTCAGCGTCTTGGCCAGCCCCGGCACGCCCTCCAGGAGCACGTGGCCTCCGGTGAGCAGCCCGATCACGAGCCGCTCGACCATCTGGGCCTGCCCGACGACCACGCGCCCGACGGCGTCGAGGAGCGGGCCGACAAACCGGCTGGCCTCGGCGACCTGCTCGGTCAGCGCGCCCAGGTCGGGCGCGTCCGCCTCGGGGGCGGGGCGGGGCGGGGCGACGGGGGACGGGTCGGTCATGGGTGCGGGAGGGGCGCGCGGGGGGGAACGCCGGGGCGGGCGCAGCCCTCCCCCTACTCGCCGAGGACGGCGCCGGTGCCCAGGTCGGCCCCGTTCAGAAAGTCGGCCACGCTCATCCGCCGCTTCCCCTGGCGCTGCACCTCTAGGACCTCGACGGCGCCCTCGCCGCACGCGACGACGAGGCGGCCGTCGGCCTCGACGACGGCGCCCGCGGCGCCCACCGCCCCGCCCTCGGCGTCGACGCGCGTGCGGAGCACCTTGAGCGTCTCGCGCTCGCCCGCGGGCGCCCACGCGGTCCACGCGCCGGGGTACGGCGAGAGCGCGCGGACGTGGTCGTGGACGGCGCGGGCGGGGCGGGACCAGTCGATGCGGGCGTCGTCGCGGAACAGCTTGGGCGCTGGGCTGGCGAGTGCGTCGTCCTGCGGCTCGGCGTGGGCCTCGCCGGCGGCGATCCGGCGGACGGTCTCGACGACGGCCTCGGCGCCCAGCGCCGCCAGCCGGTCGTGGACGTCGCCGGCCGTGTCGTCCGGCCCGACGGCGAGCCGGCGCCGCAGGATGACGTTGCCCGTGTCGACCGTCTTCTGGAGGAAGAACGTGGTCACGCCGGTCTCGGCCACGCCGTCCATGAGCGCCCGCTGGATCGGGGCGGCCCCGCGGTAGGCCGGAAGCAGCGACCCGTGGAGGTTGAACGCGCCGAGCGTTGCCGCCTCGTAGACCTCGGGCGGCAGGATGCGGAAGGCGACGACGGCCAGGATGTCCGGCCGCAGAGCGCGGAGCGCGTCGTGGAACGCCTCGTCCTGGAGCGACGCGGGCTGGAGTACGGGCAGCCCGTGCCGCTCGGCGGCCTTCTTCACTGCCGAAGCCCGCACGCTCTGCCCCCGCCCCGCCGGCTTGTCGGGGACGGTGACGACGGCGACCGGGGCGAGGTCGGCGGCGACGAGGGCGTCGAGAGAGGGCACCGCGAAGTCGGGGGTGCCCATGAACACGGTGCGCGGGGAGTCGGCCATCCCGGAAGCTAGCGGCGCGCCCAGGTGGCGCACCGCGGCACGGGCGGGACGCGGGCGGGGCGGGCGTCTCCACCCCGCCCCCGGCGGGCGTATACCGACGCGCACGGGAGCGGCCCCGTGTCAACGCCGCGCGTTGTTCAGGGCGGGGCGGGGACTGGCGCTGCATTGACACGCCCCTCTTCCAGGCTGCGCCCTCCCCACGGGGCAACCGCCTACTCACACTCCTCGAACCCCCTCCGATATGAAAACCTACAGCACCCCCGCCCTCGCCGACCTCGGCGACGTCCGCACGCTGACCGCGGCCGACCAGCAGTCGACGCAGACCGACCAGATCTTCAACAACGGCGAGTCCATCGGGACGAGCCAGGGATCGCTCGACGCGTGCGTCTCGCCGAGCCCGAACCCGCAGCCCGGCGACACCTGCACCTGAGGTCTCTAGACCGCTCAGGCAGGACTCGCGAGCCCCGTGCTTCGGCGCGGGGCTCGCTCTGTTGGTGCGACCACCGAGCGCAGCCCGCTCGTCTGCGACTGTCCCTCTGGCCCGACGAGCACGTCTATCATATAGAACGGCAACGCGTTGTAGCGACAGTGACGCAAGGACGTTCTATACCCTGAGGGTCGCTCTACGCCTGCTCTCGGTGCCCGCCCAGCCGTGGCACAGCGCGTGCACAGGCGTTTCTCCTACGATGCCTCGCGGCGGCGCCCTACAGCGGGCCGCTCCCAGGCGCCGTACGCTTCGATCCCACGTCCACCATCCCAGCACAGCCATGAAGACCTATACCCCCCCCCAACTCACCGACATCGGCGACGTCCGCACGCTGACCGCGGCGGACCAGACGTCGATGCAGACCGACTCGATCCTCGACTCCGGCAACCAGATCGGGGAGAGCACAGGCTCGCTCGACGCCTGCGTCTCGCCGGCCAAGCCGCCGCGCCCCGGCGACCTCTGCAAGTAGAGGCCCCGCCCGCGTAGTCCGAGTCCCGGCGCCCTCCGCCGGCCGAGCCCCGCGCCCTCGTGGCGCGGGGCTCGCGTGCTTTATGGCCCTCGCCCGCCCCGCCCGCAGCAAGACGGCCGTCTCTGGCGAGAGGCCGCGCTCGACGGCCAAGGACCACCCCGCCCGAAGGTGTAGGGCGGGGCGGCGGTCCCGGAACGTCGAGAGAGAGGTATTGAGGAGGTGGCCTTCAGGTGCGCTTCAGGTGATGAACCCGCGAGGCGCGCCCCTGGACGGGGCTGCTAGAGTGATTTTCGGCGCACCGCCCCCTCGTAGTGCCGCGCCCTACGCCGCCCGCCCCCCCCCGCCCCGCTAGGTTGGTCACTCCCCTCTCACCAACCCACCTCGCCATGAAGCCCTACACCTCCCCCGCCCTGATCGACCTCGGCCACGTCCGCATCCTGACGGCGGCCGACCAGACCTCGGCGCAGACCGACCAGATCTTTACCAACGGCCAGGTCGTCGGCACCTCCAACGGGTCGCTCGACATCTGCACCACGGCGGACGACCAGACCTGCACCTGAGCAGGCGGCCAGGCCGCCGAGCGGCCTGAGCACGACGCGAGCCCTACGTCCTTCGGGTCGTAGGGCTCGCTCTGCGTTGTGGGCTCCGCAGCCGCCCCGCCCACGCTCACCGCCCGCCCGTGCCTCGGGGGCGGGGCGGTCTACATCCGAGTTCGCTCGTCCCACGTGGGGATCGCGAGCCGGAAGTCGCCCGACCCCGTGGGGTCGGTGAAGATGAACTGGCGGCCCAGCTCGTAGTACCGCCACACCTGGTACGGCCGCGTGCCGTAGTTCGAGCCCCGCTCCTGGACCTCGTCGGGCTCCCCGAACTGGATGTAGACCTCGCCGAAGTCCGTGTTCCACCCGCTCACGCGGCCGCGCGAGTACCGCCGGTTGGCCGACGCCACGCGCCCGTAGTACTCCTCCATCCGCTCGTTGCGGAGCGTCCCCGGCGAGGGGTCGCGGCGGTCCCAGAAGGCGAGGAACCGCTTGTACCGCTCGGCCGGCGTCGCCGCCCGGCGGATCGCGGCGATCACGTCGGACCCGGCCACGTGGCGGAGCTGGTCGATGGCACGGTCGACGTCAGCGATCTGACCCTCGAGCCCGGTCCAGCGGACGGCGAACGGCTTGGCTGTCTCGGCGAGGAGGTCGCCGCGGAGCGTCTCGAGCCGGAGCGTCAGCGTGTAGTCGCCGACGTCGAGGCTGTCGGCGTCGATCTCGACGGCCGCCTCAGTCCGCCCCGCCCCGACCGCGAGCGCCGTCGTGACGGCGACGCCGTAGTCGGCGGCGCGGCGCGGTGCGAGGCCGAGGAGCGCCCCGAACGACGGGCGCTCGCGCGAGCCGCCCCGCTCGGTCACGACGGTCGTCACCTGGAGATCGCGACGGGCCGCGCTGTAGACCTCGAACGAGGCCCAGAACGAGCCCGCGTCGGTCGGGATCGTGGCCCCGACGACGGGCTCCGAGGCCGGCGTGCCGGGCGCGGCGCGGAGCAGGAGCAGGTCACTCACGGCGACGGCCCCGCGCGTGAGGGGCCGGACCGTGTGGACCTCCTCCGTCGTCGCCGTCCGCCCGCTGGCGCCGTCCTCGACCGTCACGCGGACGAGGTAGCGGCCCGGCGCGAGGCCAACAGGGAGAACCGCGCGGTCTTCGACGGCCGGGTTCTGCGTCGCCCCGTAGTTGGGCGCCGCCACCTCGCGGGCCGCCGTACGGCTGGCGACGGCGGCGCCGAGGTCGCCGTCGTCGCCGGCGCGGTACACCTGCGCCGTCACGGCGTAGCGGGCCTCGAAGGCGTCTCCGCGCGCGAGGAACTGGAGCGCCGTGTGGGGCACGGCCACGTAGACGTCGAGCCGCACCTGGTCCGCCGCCCCGCCCGAGGCCGGACCGCCGGCGCGGCGCGTGACGAGGTCGACGGCCGGGCCGCCCGTCTGGGCGGCGGCGACCGGAGGCAGGATGGCGACGAGGGCCGTCAGGACGGCGAGCGCGGCGAGGTAGCAGGCGCGCATAGGCTCAGGGCGAGCGCGGGGTCGAGGGGTGGAAACCGGCAGAAACCCGGATCCCTAAGGTCGGGCGGGGCGGGGGCGCAGACGCGGCGGACGCGGCGAACCGTCGCGCGTGCCGAGCGAACGGGCGGGGCGGGGCGGCGAGCCGGCGCAGCGGTCGAAACGGAGCGGCGGGCGCAGCATTCGGGGCGGAGCGGGAGGCGCTCTACCCGGCGCTCTGCGCGCCGTCGCCGAACAGGGCGTCGACGAAGGCCGAGCGGTCGAAGACCTGGAGGTCGTCGATCCCCTCGCCCACGCCGATGTATTTAACGGGGATCTGGAACTCGTTGGAAATGCCAATCACGATGCCCCCCTTGGCCGTCCCGTCGAGCTTCGTGAGGACCAGCCCGGTCACGTCCACGGACTCGGTAAAGGCCTCAGCCTGGCGGAGCGCGTTCTGGCCCGTCGACCCGTCGAGCACGAGGAGCACCTCGTGCGGAGCGCCGGCCACCTGACGGTCCATGACCCGGCGGACCTTGGCGAGCTCGTCCATGAGCCCGACCCGGTTGTGGAGCCGCCCCGCCGTGTCGATGAGGACCACGTCGGTGTCGCGGGACTTGGCCGCAGCCAGCGTGTCAAAGGCGACCGCCGCCGGGTCGGCACCCTGGTACTGCTTGATGATGGGGACGCCGGCCCGCCCCGCCCACACGTCGAGCTGCTCCGTCGCCGCAGCGCGGAACGTGTCGGCGGCGCCGAGGAGGACCGACTTGCCGGCCACCTTGTAGCGGTGGGCCATCTTGCCGATCGACGTCGTCTTGCCCACGCCGTTGACGCCGACGACCATGACCACGTGGGGCGTCGACGGGAGCGGGGCGTCAAAGTCGGCCGGGCGCTCGGGCGCGTTCTGGAGCAGGAGGTTCGCGATCTCGGCCCGGATGAGGCCCTGGAGCTCGGCCGTCGAGACGTACTTGTCCTCGGCCACGCGCGCCTCGATCCGCCGGATCACGTCGACCGTCGTCGTGACGCCCACGTCGGACGTCACGAGGACCTCTTCGAGGTCGTCGAGGACGTCGTCGTCGACCGTGTCCTTGCCGGCGACGGCGCGGCTGAGCTTGTCGAACAGGCCCGTCCGCGTTTTTTCGAGGCCGGCCTCGAGCGTCTCTTGCTCCTGCTCCTTCTGCTTTCTCTTGAACCCGAACAGGGCCATCGCGTCGGTCGGTGGTGCCCAAGCGGTACCGGCGGGGCGGGGCGGGAGATCCCCGGCGCGTGTGCGGAGAGAGCGGAGAGAGCAGGGAGAGCACGTGCCCGCCCCGCCCGTCCGGCGCAAGGGGCGGGGCGGGAGCCGCCGTGGAACTTTTCGT